>JAEYUE010000122.1 GCA_023433655.1 Pseudomonadota bacterium
CATCGCCGCCGCCTCGCCGCCGGCGAGCACCGCGTCTCCGACGGAGACCTCCTCGAACCCGCGGGCGTCGAGCACCCGCTGGTCCACCCCCTCGAACCGGCCGCACAGCACGACGATCCCGTCGGCCTGCGCCCAGTCCTTCACGCGCGCCTGGGTCAGGGGCCGGCCCCGGGCGCTCATGTACAAAAGCGGCCGCCGCGGCCCGGTCAGGCTGTCCAGAGCCCGGGCCACCACGTCCGCCTTCAACACCGCTCCCGGTCCGCCGCCCGCAGGGGTGTCGTCCAGGAAGCCGCGCCTATCGTCGGAGAACGCCCGGATGTCAAGGGTTTCGAGGCTCCACAGCCCCTTCTCGCGCCACGCCGTCCCGATCAGCGACACGCCGAGCGGCCCCGGAAAGGCTTCCGGAAACATGGTCAGGACGGTGGCGGTGAAGGGCATGGCGGGGCGCTCATACAGCAAACCCGCGCGAAATGCGCCTCAGGGAATGCGCATCTGCATGCCCACGCCGCCGGGGGCGGTGGGGGTGAAGCCGTACTGCGCATAGAGGCGATGCGCCTCGCCGTCCGCGATCAGGGCCACGTGGGCGCGCGACGGCGCCGCCTCGCGCAGCCTGTCGGTGAGCGCCGCCATGATGGCCTTGCCGAGCCCCCGGCCCTGGTGGGTCGGCTCGACGGCGATGTCCACCACCATGAAGAACAGGCCGCCGTCGCCGATCACGCGGCCCATGCCGACAAGCTCGCCGTCCCGCCGCACGACGACCGAATGCCAGCTGTTGGCCAGCCCCGTGACGGCCCCTTGCGGATCCTTGGCGCTCAGCCCTGCGGCGACCCGCAGGCGCAGATAGTCCTCGGGCAGCGGCGTCTCCGCCGTCAGTTCATAGCCGTCGGAGAGCATCATGCCGCCGGCGCGCCGCCGCCCGCCGCTATCCACGCCTCCACCTGGTCCTCCAGCACGTCCAGCGGCACCGAACCCGAGCCCAGCACCACGGCGTGGAAGTCGCGGATGTCGAAGCGGTCGCCCAGCGCCGCCTGCGCCCGCTGGCGGAGCTCCATGATCTTCAGCTCGCCGATCTTGTAGCTGGTCGCCTGGCCGGGGTTGGTGATGTAGCGCTCCACCTCCTTGACGATGTCGCGCTCCGACAGCAGCGAGTTCTGGCGGAAGTAGTCGATCGCCTGCTCGCGGCTCCAGCGCTTGGCGTGCAGACCCGTGTCGGTGACCAGCCGCACCGCCCGCCACAGCTCAGTCGAGAGCCGGCCGAAGTCGGAGTAGGGATCCTGGTAGAAGCCCATCTCCTTGCCCAGCCGCTCGGCGTACAGGCCCCAGCCCTCGGCGTAGGCGCCGTAGCCGCCGAAGCGCCGGAACGACGGCAGCCCCTGCATCTCCTGGGCGTAGGCGATCTGGAAATGGTGCCCCGGCGCGCCCTCGTGATAGCTGATGCCCTCGATCTGGGGCTTCAGCACCTGGGTCATGTCGGACAGGTTGACGTAGTAGATGCCCGGCCGCGAGCCGTCCGGCGCCGGGGCGTTGTTGAAGGCGATCGAGGCCGTCGCCTCGCGCCACGCCTCCACCGCCCGCACCTCCAGCGCCGCCTCGGGCAGGTCGCTGAACCATTGCGGCGCCGCCGCCATCACCTGGGCGATGAAGGCGCGGCTGTCGGCCAGATACTGCTCCTTGCCCTCCGGCGTATTTGGATACTGGAAGCGCGGGTCGGTCTTCAGCAGGGCGAACATCTCCTGCAGCGAGCCCTCGAACCCGACCTGGTCCATGATCGCCTGCATCTCGCCATGCAGCCGCTCGACCTCCCGCAGGCCGATGTCGTGGATCTGGTCGGCGGTCAGGTCGGTGGTGGTCGAGAGCTGCAGGCGTGCGTTGTAGTAGGCCTCGCCGTCCGGCAGCCGCCACACCCCGCCGTCGCGGTCGGGCATGGCCGCCGCCTGGGCCTGCACCTCGGCCAGCGCCGCCAGCACGTGATCGTAGCCGCGCTTCCACTCGCCGGTCAGCGCCGCCCGGCCTTCAGCCAGCAGCCGCGCCTTCGTGGCCTCGTCCGCCTCCAGCGCCGCGACCTTCTTCTGGAAGTCGGCCCACACCGGATTGTCGGCCGCGTCGTCGAAGGGGGCGCCGGTGATGATGTTGCGGGTGTTGGCGATCGACGGCTCGAACACGAAATTCGGCGAGATCACCCCCGCCGCCGCCCGCTGGCGCAGCTCGGCCGCGATCTCGCCCATCACCCGCTCGGAATCCTTCAGGCGCGAGATGTACGCCTCGGCGTCCTCCACGCTGTCGACCCGGTGGTTGTTGATCATGAACACCGGCAGGCCGGTGGTCGGATTGCCGTTGGCCGCGAACTGATAGCCCCAGTCGCGCCAGCGGTTGGCCAGCCGGGCCTGCTCCACCTCGTATTCGAACAGCCGCATCGACATCCGGCTTTCGGGGCTCAGCGCCGCCGGATCGAACTCCGCCTTCATCCGCGCCAGCTGGCTTTCGGACAGGGCCAGCGCCCGCTCGGCCGCGGCGTCGGTGGTGTCGTTGAGCTTGTCGTAGTCCCGCTTGATCCCCAGCGCCGTCATCGTCTGCGGCGACAGGGCGATCTGCTCCTGGAAGGCCTGTTCGAAGAACGCCGCCAGCCGCGCGTCCTCGCTCTCGGCCGCGGGCTGGGCGTGATGCTGCGCGTGACCGGCCGGGGCGTCCTGCGCCAGCGCGGCCGGCGCACCCGCCAGGACAGCCATGGCGCAGACGGTGGAGACGAGCAGACGACGCATGGAGACCCTCCCGAACATAGTGGCCCGGGACCATCGACGCTCCCGTCGCCGGGCGCAAGTTACGCCTGCATCAGGATGGCGAGCCTAGAACTCCCGCCAGCTGTCGCCCGGGTCGCGTTCGCCCGGGTCGATGCGCTGCTGACCCCAGGCGACCATCATCAGCAGCTTGTGGCTGCGGATGCGGAACTCGCCGGTCATGGGGATCAGGGCGCCCAGCGGGGCGCCGCTGCCCGGTTCGTAGAGGAAGCCCGAGAACTCGGCCACGCCGACCCGGTCGCGGCGGCTGTAGACCGACAGCTCCGGTATGGAGACGACGTTGAAGCTGTCGTTGATCGGCACCCGCATCTCCGGCACCCCGAACACCCGCCGCATCTGCTCCAGCGACAGGGCCCCGGCGCGCAGCTCCAGCACCGCCGCCGCCTCCTGCTTCGACGGGGCCAGGAAATAGCCCGCCTCCGACAGGGCGCCCCGGATGGCGCTGACCGCATAGGGGGCGTTCTCGGCGCGGAAATAGCTGTCGTCGACATAGACCTTCGAGCCGCGCGGGATCGGCAGGGTCAGGCCCTCGACGGCGCGGTCGGCGGCGCGCGCCACCAGCAGCTGCTCGGTGGCGGTGCGCGAGGGGTGGGTCTCGGAGGTCGAGGCGCAGGCGGTCAGGGCCATGGCGATCATCGCCAGGGCGGCGGAGAGGCGGATGTTCAGCTTACCAGCTCCCTGTGTTGGGCATGGAGGCCCAGGGCTCGGCGGGCGGCTGCGGCTCGCCCTCCTGCAGCAGTTCGACGGAGATGCCGTCCGGCGAGCGCACGAACGCCATGCGCCCCTCGCGCGGCGGGCGGTTGATGGTCACGCCGCCGTCCATCAGTCGCCGGCAGGCCGCGTAGATGTCGTCGACCTTGTAGGCCAGGTGCCCGAAGTTGCGACCGCCGGTGTAGGTTTCGGGGTCCCAGTTGTACGTCAGCTCGACCTCCGGCGACCGCTCCGCCTCCGAACGCGCCCGGTCCTTCGGCGCGGCGAGGAACACGAGGGTGTAGCGCCCGGCCTCGTTGTCCATGCGGCGCACCTCCTCCAGCCCCAGCAGGTCGCGCCAGAAGCGCAGCGAGGCGTCGAGGTCCGTCACGCGGACCATGGTGTGGAGATAGCGCATGGTCTTCCGGTCCCGGGGAGAGGCGGCAGGCCGTCCTCTATAGCGACCGATGGCCGCGACGGCGACTCACGGGCTGTTTCGGCAGGTGCGCGGGCCGGCGCCGCCTGCTAGAGCCGGTCGGTCAGGCGCCCTCGGGCCCTTCGCGGGGAATTCATGTTTCGCAAGCTCTACGACTGGGTTTTCTCGCTGGCCCGCAGCCGGCACGCCACCCCGGCCCTGGCCGTGGTCTCTTTCGCCGAAAGCTCCTTCTTCCCCGTCCCGCCGGACGTGATGCTGGCGCCGATGATCCTGGCGCGGCCGGAGAAGGCCTATTTCTACGCCTTCGTCTGCACCGTCGCCTCGGTGCTCGGCGGCATCGCCGGCTATGCGATCGGCTACTATCTGACTGACCTCGGCCTGTGGCTGATGAGCCTGCTCGGTCACGCCGACGGCCTGCAGGAGTTCCAGCACTGGTTCGACCGCTGGGGCCTCGCCGTCATCCTGATCAAGGGTCTCACCCCCGTGCCCTACAAGCTGGTGACCATCGCCTCGGGCCTGGCCGCCTTCAGCTTCCCGGTGTTCGTCGCCGCCTCCGTGGTCACCCGCGGCGGCCGCTTCTTCGCCGAGGCCTGGGTGCTCAAGCGCTGGGGCCCGGCCATGTTGGCCCAGGTGGAGAAGCGACTGGCGATGTGGAGCATCATCGGCATCCTCGTGCTGGTCGGCGCGGTGGTGGCGGTGAAGCTGCTCTAGCGCCCCCTCATCGACGGCGGCCCTCGCCCCGGCTATGAACATCGTCCGATGAGAGGCCTGTACCGACTCCTGACGCGGTGGTGGACCGCCTTCGCCCTGGCCGCCTCGCTGGCGCTGCTGGGCGCCGCGCATGCGTTCGAGCGGTTCGGCGGCCTCGCCCCCTGCAACCTCTGCCTCAAGCAGCGCGAGGTCTACTGGGGCGCGGTGGCCATCGCCCTGATCGCCACCCTCTGGCACCTGGTCAGCCGCGGCAGCCGCGGCACGCCCCGCATCGCCGCCTTCCTGCTGGCCGTGACTTTCGCCACCGGCGCCGTCACCGCCGTCTTCCACATGGGCGGCGAGAACGGCTGGTGGGAGCTGCCGGCGGCCTGCATGGGCGGCGGCGACGTCAGCCTCGAAAGTCTGGCCGCCTTGGCCATGGGCACCGCCCCGGTCCAGGCGCCGGTCTACTGCGACGCGGTGACGTGGCGGTTCCCCGCGGGATGGGGGCTATCGATGGCGGGATGGAACGCGCTGATCTCGGCGGCATTGGCCGTGTTCAGCCTGCTCGCCGCCAAGAGGCCCAAGGATGCCCGTGCCCCCCGCCCCTGATCCGGCCGCCCGCCCGGTCCGCCTGGCCCACCCCGGCCGCGGCGCCAGCCGGCGCCGCCGCGCCGAGATCCTGCGCGTCGACCACGCCGGAGAATACGCCGCCGTCCACATCTACCGGGCGCAGAAGGCGGTGTTCGAGGGCCGGCCGGGCAAGGACGCCATCGCCGCCGATATGGGCGAGATGCAGGCCCAGGAGGCCGTCCACCTCGCCCGCTTCGAGGCCTTGCTGAACGCCGAGCGGGTGCGCCCGACGCTCATGACCCCGGTCTGGCGGCTCGCCGCCCTCGGCCTCGGCGCCGGCACCGCCCTGCTCGGCGAGAAGGCCGCCCACGCCTGCACCGAGGCGGTCGAGAGCGTCATCGAGGAGCACTACGCCGACCAGATTTCCGAACTGGCCGACCGGGACCCCGCCCTCGCCGCCGAGCTGACGAAGTTCCGCGACGAGGAGCTGGCCCACCACGACCACGCCGTCGAACACGGCAGCCGCGACGCGCCCGGCTACGGCCTGCTCAGCGCGGTGATCAAGGCGGGGTGCCGCGCCGCCATCAAGATCAGCGAGCGGGTGTGACGTCGAACGCCAGCAGCAGGGTCCGCTGGAACGAGTTGTTGTTGTCGTCCGACAGGATGTAGAGCCGCACGCTGTCGCCTTGGCGCACCGCGGCGACCCCCTCGAAATTGTCCACCGTCGAGGGCAGGCTCAGCTCCACCAGCACCGGTCCCAGCGAGCCGTCCGCCGCCATCCGCCGGACCCGCCCGCGCACATCCGCCGGCGGACGGAAGCGGCGCTCCACGACCCAGAAGCCGGCGCCGTACGGATCGCGGTCCATGCCGGTGATGCGATACTCGCTGTCGGGGATCGGCGTCGCCGGCGGCGGGGTTACGACCCGGCAGCCCGAGGCGGCGCAGTCCCACACGCCGCCCGACTCGCCCGCCACCCGCCAGCCGCCGGGCGCAGCCGAAACGCCCTCCATGCCGTCGTTGAGCGGGAAGCTCGTCTCGGGCGAGGGCAGGGGACGAGGCCCCTCCAACCGCGCCAGAGAGCCGTACGACCACAGCCGGTGGCGCCGTTCGAAGGAGATGACGAGCTCGCCGTCCGGCCCGAAGAACAGTCCTTCGGCGTCGCCGTCGACCTTGTCCGTGATCTGCGAACCGTCTTCCAGGGTCAGGCGGCGGAATCGCAGCCCCTCCACGCCGGCCAGGCGGCCGCGGCCGTCCAGCCGCATCCGGCCGCGGATCAGGTCGCCGGCGTCGCTGACCGAGACGAAGTCGTGCCCGTCCAGCATCTTCAGGTCGGACAGGCTGTGCAGCGGCGAGTTCGGTCTCAGGATCAGCTCGACCCCGCCGGCGAACCGCACGCCCTTGGCCAGCATCGCGCCGCCGGGCACGCCAAGACCGACGGTCCGCGCCTCCGCGGTCGCCGGGGTCCAGTCGCCGCCGCCGCTCCATCCGGG
>JAEYUE010000155.1 GCA_023433655.1 Pseudomonadota bacterium
CGGCCGCCGAGGCGATCCATGGCCTCCAGCACCAGCACGCGGCGGCCGAGCACCTGCAGCGTGACGGCGGCGGCCAGGCCCGCCGCGCCGGCGCCGATGACGACCACCTCGGGCTCCTCGCCGCGCGCCGGCGCGGCGAGGGCGGTCCCGCCGAGGCCGGCCAGCAGGGCGCGTCGCGTCAGTCTCATCGGCCCCTCCCGGCCCCTCCGGGCGAGGATGCGCCGGTCCCCGGCGGGGTCAAGAGGCCGGGAGCGTCGGAACCATGGTCCGCGATGCCCCATTCCTGTCGGCGAGGACGTCGCGGATGGCCCGCGGCGGGAACGGGCAGGGTCCATGTACGACACGCGATACGAATTCATCGGCTGGGAGCAGCTGTTCGAGGTCTGGGCGCCGCGGGTGCTGGGGGCGGTGCTGATCCTCGTCGCGGCCTGGTTCATCGGCAAGGCGGTGAAATGGGCGCTTGCGCGGGGGATCAACCGCATTCCGGGGGCGTCGAAGGCCAATCTGAGCGAGAACCCGAAACACACCATCGGCCACAGCCTGGGCGACGTGGCCTTCTGGCTGATCCTGCTGTTCGGGGTGATCGCCGCGCTCGGCGTGCTCGACCTCGGCCAGGTGGCGGCGCCGCTCAACACCCTGCTCGGCCAGATCGCGGCCTTCCTGCCCAACCTGCTGGGCGCGGCGCTGATCTTCTTCATCGGCTTCGTCATCGCCACCCTGGCGCGGCGGGTCGTCGAGGCGGCCCTGCAGGCGGCCAGCGCCGATCGCTGGCTGGAGAAGGCGGGCCTGTCGCGGGCGACCGGCTCGACCGGCGTGAGCACGGCCGTCGGCACCCTGGTGTTCGTGCTGGTGCTGATCCCGATCACCATCGCGGCCCTCGAGCAGCTGGGCATCGACTCCCTGACCGTGCCGGCGGTGGCGGTGCTGTCGACCGTGTTCGACGCCATCCCGCGGGTGCTGGCCGCGGCCATCGTGCTGGCCCTGGGCTGGTTCATCGGCCGCTGGGTGGCCCACGTCATCGAGCGGGTGCTGCCGGCCACCGGCTTCGACCGCAGCGTTTCGAGCTTCGTCAGCCTGGCCGGTCGCGAGCGGGCGGCCGAGCCGGCGCGGACCACGGCGCCGTATGCCGGAGACGTGACGCCGGCCACGGCTGCGGTGCTGGGCGGCGGCGAGACGGCGAAGCCGATGACTCCCTCGCGCGTGGTCGGCCTGCTGGCCATGGTCGGCATCGTCGCCTTCACCGCCGTCGAGGCGGCGCGGCTGCTGGAGTTCGACACCCTGGCGGCGATGGTTGAGGAGATCCTCGGCCTGGCCGGGCGGGTCGTGGTCGGCGGGGTGATCATCACCGCCGGGGTGCTGATCGCCGACGTGCTGGCGCGGCTGATAGATCGCGGCACGGCGGGCGCGGACCGCTTCGCCTCGACCCTGGTGCGCTGGGCGACCATCGCCCTGGCCACCGCCATGGGCCTGCGGTTCATGGGCATCGCCGACGACATCGTGCTGCTGGCCTTCGGCCTGGTGCTGGGCGCGGCGGCGGTGGCCGCGGCCCTCGCCTTCGGCCTCGGCGGCCGGTCAGCGGCCGGGCAGGTGGCGCAGCGGTGGGCCGACAGGATCACGCGCGGGTCGAGCGGCCCGGGGGCCTGATCCCGCAACGGGACAGGTTCGCCTGCAGGGGGCGGCGCTTTCGCGCCGCCCCTTCGCAATTCTCCCCCGGGGGGATCGGCCTTGCCGGGAACCCGGATTGGAGGCCTACGTTCGGCTCTGGACGTTAGGGATTGAGTAACCATGCGGCGCGCGCTTCGGACCGGCCTGTTCATTGGCACCCTGATCGGGATGTCCGCCTGCGCGGCGCTGGGCTCCGGAGGCTCCGCCGAGTCCGGGCCGTACGGTTCCGTGGAGATCGGCCGCTCGCGTTGACCGTGAAAATCGTGGCGCAGGGCTGAATTCCCCCCTATTGTCGGCGGGCGGACGCCGACTGTCGCGCCGCGTCGGTCTCGCTTCCCCTAGATGTTAGCCATCGCCATCGCCGTCGTACTGCTTCTCGTGGTGCTGAACGGCCTGTTCTCGATGACCGAATTGGCGGTCGTCTCCTCGCGCAAGTCCAAGCTGCAGAGCCGCGCCGAACGCGGTGACCGGGGCGCCCGGGCCGCGCTCAAGCTGGCCGAGGAGCCGACGCATTTCCTCTCGGCGGTGCAGGTCGGCATCACCCTGATCGGCATCGCCGCCGGCGCCTATGGCCAGGCGGCCATCGCCGGCGAGCTGAACCTGATCTTCGAGCGGCTGCTGCCCGGCATGGCCGCCTACACAGAGGTCATCTCGACCGTTCTGGTCATCGTCTTCATCACCTATGTGTCGGTGATCGTCGGCGAACTGGTGCCCAAGCGGCTGGCGCTGATTTTCCCCGAGACGATCGCCTCCAAGATGGCGGCGCCGATCTCGACGGTGGCCCAGATACTGAAGCCCTTCGTCCTGCTGCTGACGGTTTCGACCTCCGGCATCCTCAAGGTGATGGGGGTCAAGGACCGCGACGGCTCGGACGTCACCCAGGAAGAGGTCGAAACGATGATCGCCGAGGGCACCGCCTCGGGCCTGATCGAGCCGGAAGAGCAGGAGATGATCGAGGAGATCCTGCGCCTCGGCGATCGCCCCATCCGGGTGGCGATGACGCCGCGCCACGAGGTGTTTTGGATCGCCCTCGACGACAGCGAGGAGCAGCTGCGCCAGGAAATCCGCACCTGCCCCTATTCGCGGATCGTGGTGGCCCGCGAGAACGACGTCGATAACCCCCTCGGCGTGGTGCACAAGAAGGATCTGCTCGACAGCCTGCTCGACAACGGCGAGTTCAACGTCGAGTCGCTGGTGCAGACGCCCGCCTTCATTCCGCAGTCGACCTCGGTGCTGAAGGCGCTGGAGATCCTGAAGGCGTCGAAGGTGCACATGGCCTTCCTGGTCGACGAGTTCGGCGCCTTCGAGGGCGTGGTCACGGCCACCGACCTGCTGGAGATGATCGCCGGCGATTTCGACGAGGGGCACGACGAGGAGGAGGCCTACATCCGCCAGCGCGAGGACGGCAGCTGGCTGGTCGACGGCCAGACCGATCTCGACGAACTGTGCGACGTGCTGGGGGAGGACTTCGGCGAGCAGGAAGGGTTCCACACCGTCGCAGGGCTGGTCCTGCACCAGCTGTCGCGGGTGCCGGACGAGGGCGAAATCCTGCAGCTGGGCCGGTTCGAGGTCGAGGTCATCGACATGGACGACCGCCGCATCGACAAGCTTCTGTTCCGCCAGGTGGTCCGGCCCGAGGACGAGGCGGTGGCGGTGGCGGCGCACAACGAGGATTGACCGTTCCGCCCTTGAAAACCGGGGCGGCGTCGGGCATACGCCCCGGTCTGGCGATCATTTGCGCGCTTCCGGGCGGGCTGTGGTTGCGTCCAGGAGTTTAGCTCAGCTGGTAGAGCACCGGTCTCCAAAACCGGGGGTCGTGGGTTCGAGTCCCCCAACTCCTGCCATTTCCCCTGTCGCCGCCGGATGGGAGCCCCTATCTGGGGGCGGCAGGATCAATTCTTTGACGGAACCGTGATGGCCAAGGCCAAGACCCCCGGGCGCCGCCCGCAGACCGCCCAGCCCGCTATCGCGGGCGCCGCCGTCGCCGCCGATGCACCGAAGAAGCCGCGGGTCTCGATTCCGCAGTTCCTCAGCCAGGTGCGCGCCGAGGGCCGCAAGATCGTGTGGCCGAGCTGGAAGTATACCTGGATCACCTCTGTGATGGTGCTCATCATGGTCGTGATCGCCTCTCTGTTCTTCTTCCTGGTGGATTCCTCACTGGCATTCGCCTCGCGATTCATCCTGGCAATCGGCCAGTAAGAGACACGCCCATGACCGACGCCGTTCCCGCCGCGAAGACCGCCAATCCGCGCCACAAGTGGTACATCGTCCACGCCTATTCGAACTTCGAGAAG
>JAEYUE010000164.1 GCA_023433655.1 Pseudomonadota bacterium
CCGCTTGCTCGCCGCGCGCCTGTGGTCGGAACCGCTCCTGTCGACACCGTCAGCAAGTTCCGCCTTCCGTCTTCCCCGGCGACGGGGGTCCGGAAACGCCGGTGAGGCCCGAGAAGGGCCGCCAGCCGGCGGGGCGAGTGGAAAACGACCGCGCGGGACAGACTGTCTCGTCGAAACGGTACACACATCCACAACCGGGCGAGCCCGGCTGTCCCGCACCCTCCCCACCTTCCGCGGCCCCCCGCCCCGGACGACGATGACGCACGTCCCTGCCCCAAACCGAGGAGCCTCCCATGCCGCGCGACCGCCGCCGCCGACTGACCGATCACGACTTCGCCCGCGCCCTCCAGGACCTGCGCCTCGGCTGGCTCGAGCGCGGACGATGCAGGCCGCTCTCGATCCGCGAGGCCCTCTACCAGCACCTGTTCCGCGAGGGTCAGCGGCCCGACCGGAACGACTTCATCCTCTCGCCGGCCCTGCTGAGGCTGGAGGCGGCGCAGAGGCGGGCCGAGGGGGACGGGGCGGCCGGCCCCGTGTCACATAACCCTGATGACCCCGGCCCCGCAGGCGGCGTATGACCGACGGGCCTCCCGGAGTCTCCCATGCGCCTGCCCCGCCGCCACCTGCTCACCGGCTCCGCCGCCGCCCTCGCCTTCTCGGGTCTGGCGCGCCACGCCCGGGCCCAGGCGGCGGTCGAGGAGACCTACCGCAACGAGGCGCCCGGCTACGGTCCCCTTCTCCCCGACCCCAACCGCCTGCTCGACCTGCCCGAGGGCTTCGCCTACCAGGTCATTTCGCAGAGCGGCGACACCATGGACGATGGCCTCTTCGTCCCCGGCCAGCCGGACGGCATGGGCTGTTTCGATCTCGGCGACGGCAAGGTCGCCCTCGTCCGCAATCACGAACTCCATGGCGCCAGCGCCCTGCACCGCAACCTCGGGCCCGGCGGCTTCCACCAGGAGCGCCTCGGCCGGCTCGACCCGTCCAAGGCGTACGACACCTACAAGGACGGCCGGCCCCTGCCCGGCGGCACAAGCACCCTCGTCTACGATCTGAACGCCCGCCGCACGGTCCGCCAGCACCTGTCGCTGGCCGGAACCTCGACCAACTGCGCCGGCGGCGTCACCCCCTGGGGCAGCTGGCTGACCTGCGAGGAGACCGAGGAGGTTCCCGGCGAGGCCGACGTCGTCCGCCCGCACGGCTTCGTCTTCGAGGTCCCGGCCGCGGCGACAGGTCTCGTCGATCCCGTCCCGCTCAAGGCCATGGGCCGCTTCGAGCACGAGGCGGTCTGCGTCGATCCCCGCACCGGGATCGTCTACCTGACCGAGGACAGGAACGACTCCCTGTTCTACCGCTTCCTGCCCAACCGCCCGGGCCGCCTCGCTGAGGGCGGCCGCCTGCAGGCCCTGGCCATCCACCAGCAGGACGGCTTCGACACCCGCAACCAGGACGCGGCGGCCTGGGCCGTCGGCGACTGGCGCGAGGCGCGCTGGATCGATCTCGAGGACGTCGAGGCGCCCGACGCCGACCTGCGCCACCGCGGCCACGCCGACGGCGCCGCCCTGTTCGCCCGCGGCGAGGGCATCGTCTGGGGCGACGGCGAGCTCTATCTGACCGCCACGGCCGGTGGCCCGCTGCGCCGCGGCCAGATCCTGCGCTACGTCCCCTCCCCCGCCGAGGGCCGCCGCGACGAGGCCCGCGCGCCCGGCCGGCTGCAGCTGTTCCTCGAAAGCGCCGACGAGCGGGTCATGAACATGGGCGACAATCTGGCTGTCGCGCCGTGGGGCCATCTGGTCGTTTGCGAGGACAACTACTCGCGCGACATCCGCAACCATCTGAAGGGCGTCACCCCGGACGGCCGCGTCTATGCGATCGGGCGCAACGTCTTCACCGGCAACAGCGAGTTCGCCGGCGCCTGCTTCTCGCCCGACGGCGAGGTGCTGTTCGTCAACATCATGTACCCGGGCGTGACCTTCGCGATCAGAGGCCCCTGGACCTCGGTCCGGACATGAACAGGCGCGGCTGCGAGCGCCGCACCAGCCACAGGTTGACCGTGGCCACGACCAGCACCAGCGCCGCCCCGGCCTGGTGCAGCACGCCCAGGCCCAGCGGCACGGCGTTCATCAGGGTCGCGACGCCCAGCGCCGCCTGCAGCCACAGCGCCGTCACCAGCACGAAGGCCGCGGCCCCCAGCCCTTCCGCCAGCCGCCAGCGCCACGCCTGCACCGCATAGACCGTGCCGCCCGCCAGCAGGCCGTAGGCGACCATCCGGTGATTGAACTGCACCAGCGCCTGGTCGTGCAGGAAGGCCAGGCCGCCCTTGGCCCAGTCCACCGGCGCCAGCCACGCCCCGTTCATCAACGGCCAGTCGGTGTAGATGAAGCCCGCCTTGGCCCCCGCCACCAGCCCGCCCAGCAGGCACTGCACGAAGATCGCCGCCAGCAGGATCGCCGCGCCGCGGCTCCAGCCGACCGGGTGGCGCGAATGCTCCTCGCCGTTCCACGCCTCCAGCCCGGTCCACACCAGCCCCATCAGGATCAGCAGGGCGAGGCCGAGATGCGTGGCCAGCCGCTCCGGCGCCACGTCGACCCGTTCGCTCAGCCCGCTCGACACCATCCACCAGCCGATCAGCCCCTGCAGCCCGCCCAGCGCCAGCAGCACGACGCAGCGGACGATCAGCCGCCGCGGTATCCGCTTCATAACCAGCAGGATCAGGAACGGAACGGCGAACATCACGCCGATCAGCCGGCCGAGCAGGCGGTGCGCCCACTCCCACCAGAAGATGCCCTCGAACTCCTCGAGGCTCATCCCCGCATTGACCTGCTGGTACTGCGGGATGGCCCGGTACTTCTCGAACGCCTCGGCCCAGTCGGCCGCGTTCATCGGCGGCAGGGCGCCCATGATCGGCTTCCACTCGGTGATCGACAGGCCCGAGCCGGTCAGGCGGGTGGCGCCGCCGACCACGACCATGGCGAACACCAGCGCCGCCGTGGTGAACAGCCAGACGGCGACGGCCCGGCTCTGATCGCCCCCGATGAAACGCTTCATTCGACGCCTGCCATCCCGACCGCTACACTCGGCGCCGCTGGTCCGACGCCCGCCCGAGGGGTATGCCCGCCCCGGCCGATTAGATCGAGTCGGTTTTCGGCGACCGGGCGTCGCAGAACAGGAGAAACGGTTGCAGTACGCCGACATCGTCATCGCCGTGCTCGGGGCCTTCGGCCTCGCCTGGGCGGCCGATCAGCTGACCGGCCGCCGCGGCCTCTTCGCCACCTCGCTGGTGGCGGGCGTGGCGGCGATCGCCGGCTGGTTCCTCGCCGTCCGCGTCTTCGCTGTCTCGACCATGGACCAGTGGACCTGGGTCGACTGGTCGATGGCCGCCGCCGTGCTCGCCCTCGCCGCCTTCTTCCTGTTCCGCAGCAAGCGCTGACATGGGCCCGCGCACCCGCCGCTTCATCGCCATGCTCGGCGTGCTGGTCTTCCTGGTCTTCTGGATCTGGGGCGCCATCGCCCTGCGCGGCCTGCTGCCGCCCGGACCACTGCTCGACCTCGTGGTCTTCGCCATCGCCGGCGTCGGCTGGGGCGTGCCCCTCTATCCGCTGTTCAGATGGGCCGAGCGCGGCTGAGGCCGCCGCTCTTCGTACCGGGTCAAGGGAAGATGGTCGGAGCGACAGGATTCGAACCTGCGACCCCTTGACCCCCAGTGACTGACTCTGGGTTTTGCTGGAACGTGGCGAAACACCACATCCGGCTCAAACCCTTGCAAATCAAGGACGGATGGGATCAGGGTGTTCCACCTGATACCGCCATGACCCGCCCGAACCTGTGACCAAAGGCTGTGACCAAACGGCTTCTTGACCACAGATCAAGGACCGTCCAATGCCCGAAGAGTCCCCTTCCCGCTCCGCTCCCTTGGTCTATCTGACCTCTGGGCCCAAGGGCTCCATTCACAGCGCCGTCGCACCTGGTGTCAGCCGGCTCCGCGACACGCACACCCCGGGCCTCAGTGTTCTCGTCGGCAAGACGAAGCGCACCTACGCCGTGAAGGTCCGCGTGAGGGGGCGACCCGGCCAGCTCGTCATCCGGCTGGGCGACGTCGCCAAGATCGGCTTGGCCGATGCGCGGCGAGAGGCGGCCGATATCGTCGACAAGGCCCGCCAAGGCATCGTTCCGGAGCGGGCGGCCGACAGGAAGCTCCGGGAACAGCGCGCGGCTCGTGAGGCTGCCCGGGCCGCACAGCTCGCGGCGGAGCGCGAGGTCGCAGGCACATTCAAAGCCGTCGCCCACGAGTATCTGAACGACGAGCTGGACGGCGGCGGCGCCCGGCTGGCCTCGCGGCCGGAACTTCTCCGGAAGCTGAAGACGGAGCTGGCCGACTGGCACGACCGGCCGATTGCCGAGATCACTCGCGCCGAGATCAAGAAGCTGGTGCGCGAGAAGGCCAAGGCGTCGAAGAGCAGCGCCAACCGCCTCCTCTCCTTCATCAAGCGGGTCTTCGCTTGGGCCGAGGATCAGGACTACATCGAGGACAACCCCGCCCTCGGTATCAAGAAGCCGGCCCTCGAAACCGGCCGCGACCGCTACCTCGACGACAACGAGATCAGGCTCTTCTGGAAAGCGTGCGACGCCATTGGCGATCCCGCCGGCCGGCTGTTCCAGCTCTGCCTCGTAACCGGACAGCGCCGCGGCGAGGTCGCCGGTCTGAAGCGGTCCGAACTTGGTCGGTTCGAGTTCAAGAACCGCGAAGGCAGGATGACCTCCGTGCGGGCATGGCTCCTCCCTGCGGAAAGGACGAAGCGCCGGCGCGATCATGGGGTGCCGCTCTCCCCGCTCGCCGCCCGCCTGATCGACGAGGCGCCGAAGTTCTACGACGACGATGGGAAGCTATACGACCACGTCCTCGTGACCGACCGTCGCGCCGATCAGCCGCCCTCAGGCTGGTCGAAGTTCAAGCGGCAGCTCGACGAGGCCATCGGAAAGATACTGGCCGAAGAGGCCGACGAGCCCTTCGACCCTGAGCGCCACACCATCCCTCCGTTCGTCATCCATGACCTCCGTGCGACCTGCGCCAGCCACCTCGAAATGGAGGAGGTCGACGGCCAGATCATTTCCAGAATCCTCAACCACGCTGAAGGCGACGGGAAGAGCACCACCAAGAAATACAAGCGCTACGCCTTCGATCAGGAGGCGGCGGATGCGCTGACGCTCTGGGCGGAGAAGCTGGAGCGCCTCACCGGCGCCAATGTGGTCGCGCTGGATGGAGCGCGCGCGTGAGCCGGGACTTTCGGGGCGAATCTGTTGCGATCATTGGCCCGGAATCCAACCTGCAATCCGCATGCAAGGACAGGGTAGCATGGGCCCTCGCCACCCTGCCCCGATTTGGGCTGGAAGCTTCACCGCCTAGCGACGCCGCCTTGCGCGCCGAGATCAAAGACTTCGCCAGCAGCCTCCGCCGCGCCCGACTTAAGTTCGACGCGCTGTCGCCTTGGTCGAAGGCCGTTCTGTTCACGGCCGGCGACGAAGCCCTTCCAGGTCCTGCGATAGAGCCGGACTTGTTTGTCGCCGTGTCAGACAGGGTAAGGGCCATGTCGAAAGCCCTCATTGACGAGAAGGGCATCCCCAGCGGCAAGCGCGGCCCGAAGCTGGACCCGCTAACCTTGGCCGCCGCGGAGATTGCTTTCGGTCTCCTCGCCGAGTTCTCGCCGCGCCCGCCTTCGACGACGACGGACGGACCGCATCATCGCCTCGCCCAGATTCTGGTCGAGGCCGTGTCGGGCCGCGCGGAGGTTCCTGTCGAGTCTGCCTGTGACCTTGTTGCGGGACGCATTGACCGCAAAATCGCTCGAATGCGTCCCTGACACGTCGCATCACCACGGTGTTCCTTGACGCTCCATCTCAGAGGAGCTCCACCGTGGAGAAAGTGATCCTACGTCCCGCCCAAGTCATCGAGGCCGGCTACATCGGCAGTCGCACCAGCCTGTTCCGTGCCGTGAAGGAGCGAGACTTCCCCAAGCCGGTGAAGCTGGGCCCGAACCGCATCGGCTTCATCCGAGCCGAACTCGACGCCTGGATCGAACGCCAGCGCACCGGTGGCGAAGCGGCCTGAGCCATGCCCCACAGAACCCGAAGCCCCCGTCGCCGGGCGAAGGGCGACGAGGGCTCGGGGTGTGTTCAGCTTGCCGGTGAACATCGCCCTGATATCCCACTCGCCTCGCCGCGCCAAACGGCCTGCTTCCGCATCGTGCATCGACGCGATGGGCTGGCCGTCATCGTGCAACTCGAGCTGATCGACGGCGAACCGACCATCGACCTTCGCCTCTGGCGCCGAGATCGCTCCGGCGTCCGTCCGACCGTTCGCGGCTTCCGACTCGGCCTTGACCAAGCCAATGAGCTGACCCGCGCCCTCCAAGATGTCATCGCCGCCGACGCCACCGGCTTCGATCCTGCCGAGGTCGAGGGCAATGGCGCGGACCAACCGTAAGGGACGCTCGACCGGCTCTGGCCGCTTCGTCGCGCTTCACCACTTCATGCTCGACACCGCAGCCTGGAAGGACCTGTCGCCCGCAGATCGCGCGGTCTATGTCGAGCTGGCCAAGCTCTACGACGGCGCCAACAACGGCCGGCTCGCCCTTTCCGCGCGCGACGCTGCCGAGCGCTGCCGGATCAACAAGGACACGGCGCTCAGGGCCTTCGCCAGCCTGGAGGAGCACGGCTTCGTTGAGCGGGTCACGCTTGGCGGCTTCAGCCGAAAGACCCGGCACGCGAGCGAGTGGCGCCTGACCATGCACCGCTGCAACGCGACGGACGCGATCCCATCGAAAGCGTTCCAGAGATGGCGCCCACTGTCCCCTCAATCCGGACAGTCAGAAGAAAACCACGGTCCGAAACGAGGGCCATCACTGTCCCCTGAAACCGGACAGCAAGGCGCCCAACACCCCTCCACTGTCCGAAACGAGGGGACCGTCAGCGCCCTCGAAGCGGAAGTCACGGTCCGAAACGGAGGGACACATATACATTCTAGCCATAGGCCCTGTTCCGACACGGACGTGGAGGGCGCTGCGCCTGAGGCGGACGCGCCATCGGAGCTGTTCCCATGATTGGGGCTCTGAACGTCCGCCGGCCAGGCAAACCCCGGCGCTCTGTTTTCCGCGCCAACGGGCCACGTGATGCTAGATCAAGGGTTCAGGGCGTTCCGCTCTTTGACCTGATTGGGGTTGCTGGCCATCGTTCGCCTTTGGTCACGCCGATCTGGTCACAACAGATGCCCGTCGCTTCCCCGAAGGCCGCCTCCCGACCGCCCGCCACTCGCTCGCGCGCCGCCAACCGGCCGGGGAGCATCACGGGTGCGGATGGGCGGAGCGCGGGTGCGCGGCTCCTCCGCGACACTGAGGCCGAGCTCGCCAATGAGTTCTTCGGGTGCGAGCCGGCCGGGCTGAGCCCTTCGCAGCGGCTCGCCGTCTCCGCCGTGGCGGCCCTCCGCGTGCGGCTGGAGGGGATGCGCTCCGCCGTCGCTCGGGGCGATGCGATTGACGATGAGGCCATGACCCGCCTCAGCAACGCCATCGGGCGCGAGCTCTCCCGCCTGGAGCGCCAGGCCGCTTCGCAACGGAAGGCCAAGGCCAGCGGCGGCCCAGACGCACTGAAGGCCTATCTGGCGGACAAGGCCGCTCGGGAGGCGGTCGCGTGAAGCGAGTTCCGATCAAGATCAGCCGGGAGAGCGCCGTCGCCATCGCGCGAGCCGCGGCCTATGTCCCTGCCCTTCGGCGGCGCGCCTTCCTGAAGGGCATCGTCCAGAGCCTTCGCGGGCTCAGCCGTCCAGACGCGGACGTGATCGCTCAGGCCATCTGGACGCAATGGCGGCTCGCCGGAGTCCTGCCTCGGGCCAAGCCCAAGCCCGGCTTCGCTGCGCCCTATCGGAGGGCCGCGTGATGACGCCGCTGGTCACGATGCGCACCGCCCTCGCGGACCCCGACCTTCTCGGCTCCGCCATGCCGGATGCGTCATGGGCCGCGTGGAAGGTCATCTTGATCGGCACCGTTGGGGAGGAGCTGACCCCTGCTGAGCGGAAGGTCTGGAGACGGTTCACCGGGCGGGCGCGCGAGCCGGGCATCGCGGCTGAAGAAGCGGTGTGGGTCGCGGGCCGACGCTCTGGCAAGTCCAAGGCCCTCGCGGTTCTGGCCAGCTACTTCGCCGGGCTGGTCGAGCATGGCCTCCCGCGTGGTGAGCGGGCCCTCGCCTCCCTCACTGCCGTCGATCAACGCCAGGCCGCGGTCGTTCTGTCCTACATCCGCGCGATCTTCGAGCGCTCGCCGCTGCTGAGGTCTCTGGTCATCGGCGACACTGCCGAGGGGCTCCGGCTCAGCAACGGAATCGACGTTGAGGTGCGGCCGGCATCTTTCCGCGCGGTTCGCGGCGCCACCGCCGTATTCGCCGCGCTGGACGAAGCCGCCTTCCTCCCGAGCGAGGGCGCCGCCTCGCCGGATAGCGAGCTGCTGACCGCGCTTCGGCCGTGCCTGGCGAGCACGGGCGGGATGTTGGTCGTTTCCTCCAGCCCCTACGCGAAGCGAGGCGAGCTCTATCAGCTCTTCACGAAGCACTACGGTCCTCGGGGCGATCGCCGCGTCCCGGTCGTGAAGGGGGCCAGCCGCGAGCTCAATCCGAGCCTTTCCCAGAGCGTCATCCGGCGGGCGCTGGAGCGCGACCCGGTAGGCGCCCGATCCGAGTATCTCGCGGAGTGGCGCGACGACGTTTCGACCTTCCTGCGCCGGGAGGCCGTGGCGGCGTGCGTCGCCTCCGGCCTCATCGAACGTCCGCCGGAGCGCGGCATCCTCTATCGTGCGTTCACCGACCCGAGCGGCGGGAGCGCGGACTCCTTCGGCCTGGCGATCGGTCATCGGGACGGCGACGCCGTGGTGGTCGATGCGCTCCGCGAGTTTCGGCCGCCCTTCAGCCCCGAGGCGGTGGTCGAGGAGCTCTCGGCTCTGCTGAAGAGCTACGGTGTCCGCGAAGTGACGGGCGACCGCTATGCGGGGGAATGGCCGCGCGAACGGTTCCGCAGGGCGGGCATAGGCTATGTCCTGGCGCCAGAGCCGGCCAGCGGGCTCTTCCTCTCACTGGTCGCCACGATCAACGGCGGGCGGATCGCCCTTCCCGACAATGACCGGCTGGTTTCCCAGCTCTGCGCTCTGGAGCGGCGCGTCTCGCGCGGCGGCGGCCGGGACGTGATCGGGCACCCCGCCCATGCGGGCGCGCATGACGATATCGCGGTCTGTGTCGCGGGCCTGAGCTTCCTGCTGACTCAGCGGCCGGAGCGGCGCCTTGCGCTGGCCGGCCCGCAGTTCATCCGGGGCGGCTTCGATGACGAGCTCACCTCGGGCGATGACCTCTTCGACCATCCCAACAGCCGCCCGGCCGACGTGATCTTCGGCCGAGCCCTAGCCGGAGCCCTTCAATGAGCATCCTTGCCCGCCTCCGCCCGCCCGCTCAGCCCTCGCGGCGAGCCCCTGCCGCCAACGCATTGCGCGAGCTGGTCGAGACGGCGGCTGACTGTGACGCGGCCTGCCTCGCGCTGGTCGAGTGCCTGGAGCGGCGCCGCGCCGCCGTTTCGGCGGCCCTCGCCGCTGGAGCGATCAAGCCCGCTCTCGGCAAGCGGATGCTGAGCCGCGAGGCCGTGGACCGCGCCTTTCACGCGGCCGGCCTCTGCGCTCACGCCGGAACGCCGCGCTCCGGGAGCTCGCACCGCATCGGCTTTGCCGGACAAGTCGCCCAAGCCCTCAACCCTGAGAAAGGAAACTGACCATGCGTGTGTCGCAACAGGAGATCGAAACCGCCTTCGGATCCGGCGTGAAAAAAGCCGCGCCCTGCACGGCGGCCGAAGGCGCGGTCGAGAGCATCCAGGCCCTCGATGCGAAGCTCGCGGAGCTGGTCGAGAAGCAGCGCCAGCCAACCGAGTCCCATGCTCAGGCTCAGGTCCGCATGATGGATGAGAACCCTCAGCTCATGGCCGCCTATGAGAAGGCCCGGGCCGGCGTTCTCCAGTCGCACGGCTTGGGGGCCGGCGCCGAATGACCGCCCGGCGCAACATCATGCGCAAGTTCGTCATCGGCGAGATTTCGGCCGTTGACGTGCCCTGCCAGGAGCACGCGCGAGCCGTGATCTTCAAACGCGGCTCCGCGCCACTGGAGGAGCGTCTGGAGAGCTTCGGAAAGGTCTGTGTGACGGACTGGAGCGCGGAGCGCGCGAGCGCTCTCCAAGCCCTCCAGAAGCTGGCGGAGGAGCGCGCCGCGGCGGAAGGTGAGACCGTCCCCACCGCCTACGCGGCGATCATGGCGACGCCCGAAGGCGCGAAGCTGTACCGCCGCGCGAGCTGAGAGAGTCCGGCGCGGTCAGGCATGGCGCGCCGGCTTCCCCGTTGAACGGAGCGGGGACGGACCACTGGCCGGTGTCCGCAATCAACAGCCAGAGCTCGCGGCGTCTCTCCTTCGGCGCGCGGCGGGCATGGCCGGCGCGGAGGGGTTCCGCGTCGGCCGCCTATTCCGGCTCGGGCGGGAACATCGCGTCGTGGTAGCCCCCAAGGTGCGAGATGTATCGGCCCCGGAATCCCATCGCAGTCAGGAAGAAGCGCACCACGATCTCTCTCGCTAGGGTCACATGGTCCCAGAGGCGTTCATCTTCGGGCGATTTGTGATGATGGCCGGTGTGGACGATGCTGTTTCGAGCTGAGATGGCGGCCTTG
>JAEYUE010000167.1 GCA_023433655.1 Pseudomonadota bacterium
AGTAAGGCGTCGGATTCCCCCCGGATAAGGCGCGCCGCCCGTGCGGCGCGCCTTTTTCTTGCTCCTTCATATTCATTGAAAACTCACGGCAATTTACCGCTCCGCTGCGACCACCTGTCGCCCCTGCGGAACCTTTTCGGCCCCAAAGTCGCCCAGCCCGGCCCCTAGGAAAGACGTCCTCCCGGTCGCCGGCCGAGAGTGTCGCCCCGGGGGCGGCGAGTCGGCGCCTTCACCGCTCATCTCGAGCCGAAAAGACGGAGCTGACGCCGCCCATGCGACGCCTGTTGCCGACCGTACGGTCGTTCCTGTTTCACTCCGGTCAGGCCGCCGCCCTGGCCTCGGTCGCGGTCCTCGCCATGGCCGCCGCGCCCAGCCCGGAGCCCTATGTCGCAGTCGAGGACGCGGGGGCCGTCGAGCCCGTGCCGCCCCCGGTGACGGCCGAGGCCCGACCGGCGGGTCCCATGACGCGTCTGATCGCCTTCGTGACGCCGCTGAAGGGCTACGCCATCAACTCGGCCTACGGCCTGCGCCGTCTCGCCAGCGAGGCCCGCGCCCGCCAGCACAAGGGGGTCGACATCGCCGCGCCCCAGGGGACCAGCGTCTTCGTCGCCTGCGAAGGCGAGGTCCTTCGCACCGGCTATGACTCCGGCGGCTACGGCCGCTTCATCGAGGTGCAGCATCCGAACGGGATGAGCACCCTCTACGCCCACCTCAGCCGCGTCGACGTCGCCCGCGGCGACCGGCTGGGCTCGGGCGAGCGCATCGGCCTGGTCGGATCCACCGGTCGGTCGACTGGCCCTCACCTCCATTTCGAGGTCCGCCGCAACGATGCCCAGGTCAATCCGACTTCGGTGCTCGGTCAGGAGTTCGAGATCGAGGTCGAGGTCGCGGTCTAAGCTTCGCCGCAGGTACGGTTTCTTCACCCCTTTGTCCGATGCTGACCGGTCAAAGGGGGCGACTTGGACCGAATCCTGTACTGCCTTACGAGCGAGCACGACTGGCGCTGGACGCTGGCGGCGGGGCTCCTGTGCGTACTCGGCGTCGGCACCGCTTTCCGCCTGCTCACCGAGGCCCGCGCCCACCCGCGCGCGCGCCGGCGCGAGCTGGCCCTACTCGGCGCTGTCGTGGGCGGCGTGACCGCCGTCTCCACCCATTTCGCGGCCATGCAGGGCTATGACGCCGGCGGGGAGGTCCGCTACGGTCTCGCCCTGACCCTGGTGTCCTTCATGCTCGGCCTCGGCGGAGTGGCGGTCGGCGCGGTGCTTCTGTTGACCCGCGACACTCGCCTCCATCGCGGTCTCGCCGCCGTCGTCGGCCTGGCCGGGGTCGTCGGCATGCATTTCGTGGGAATCGCGGCGCTGGAGCTGCCCGGCCGGATCATCGGATGGGATCCGGCGCTCGCAGCCGCCGCCGTGGGGGGCGGGATGGCGATCGCCCTGCTCACGGGCGCCGTTGTCTATGGCAAGGGCGCGTTCCGCTTCGCCGCGACCTGCCTGTCAGGGGCGCTGGCGATCGTCTTCCTGCATTTCACGGCCATGAGCGCCATGACCCTCGCCCCTGCCGCGGCGGCGGGGGCGACGCTGGGGCCCAGCCTCTCGGCCGGCACCATGCTGGCCGTGCTTGTCGTGATGGTCATGGGCCTCTTCGCCGTGGCGGGCGCCGTCGCCTGGATGAGCTACCTCTCGCGCTCCAGCGCGCTCAACCAGATCCGCGAGGCGATCGACGCCATGCCGGACGGTCTCGCCTTCTTCGACACCGACGACCGCCTGGTGCTCTGGAACAACCGCTATGACGAGGTGAACCCGGAACTGTCGTCCAATCTCCAGGCCGGGATGACCTTCCGGGAGATCATCCAGATCGGTGTGGATGAGGGTCTGTACGCCGAAGCCCGGGGACGCGAGGCCGAATGGATCGCCGAGCGCATGGAATCCCGCCGGGCGCTGTCCGCGATGATGGAGCAGCGGATTGCAGGCGACCGGTGGCTGCGGGTAGCCGACCGGCGCACCGCCGCGGGAGGCATCGTCACCGTCTGCACCGATATCACCGATCTGAAGAACGACGCCCGGGCCTTGGCCGAGGCCCGCGACGCGGCCCAGTCCGCCAATGCGGCCAAGAGCCAATTTCTGGCCAATATGAGCCATGAGATCCGCACACCGCTGAACGGCGTCATCGGCCTGGCCCAGGCCCTGTCCGCCACCCGGCTCACGCCGCAGCAGGCCGAGATGCTCGACCTGATCCAGTCATCGGGACGCACTCTCCAGGTGCTCCTCAGCGACATCCTTGACCTTGCCCGGGTCGAGTCCGGGCGCATGGAACTGTGCGAGGAAGCGTTCGACCTCGGCCGGGCGGTGCGCGACGCCGCCCAGCTGTACGAGGCGTCGGCCCGCGACAAGGGCCTTCAGTTCCTCGTCGACATTGCGCCCGAGGTCGATTGCTGGATTTCCGGCGATGTCGTGCGGTTGAAGCAGATCCTGACCAATCTGGTCTCCAACGCGGTCAAGTTCACCAGCGAGGGCCTGGTCAGCCTGACGGCGGCCCCGGGCCCCGCCCGCAACGGCGTCGCCACCCTGCGCTTCTCCGTCGAGGACACCGGCATCGGCTTCGACAGCCACACCCGCGAACGGCTGTTCAGCCGATTCGAGCAGGCGGACGGCGCCATCACGCGAAAGTTCGGCGGATCCGGCCTCGGCCTCGCCATCTCGCGTCAACTGGCGGAGATGATGGGCGGCGATCTGGATTGCGAGAGCGAGCCGGGCGGCGGGTCGGCCTTCATCCTGACGGTGCCGTTCAGGCCGGCGGAGGCCCCCGGGGCCTCGACGTCGGGCGCCCTTGTCGAGGAAACCGGTCAGTGCGGAACCGTGCGGGTGCTGCTGGCCGACGACCATCCGGTCAACCGCCGCGTCGTCGAGATGATCCTCGCCCAGGCCGACGTGGCCCTGACGTCCGTCGAGGACGGCGCACAGGCGTTGCAGGCGGTCCGCGACGGCGATTACGACCTCATCCTCATGGACATGCAGATGCCGGTCATGGACGGGTTGACGGCGACGCGCGAGATCCGCCTCCACGAAGCGGCCATGGGCCTCGGGCGGACCCCTGTGGTCATGCTCACCGCCAACGCACTGCCGGAGCATATGGCCGCCGCCGAGGCGGCCGGAGCGGACCGTCATCTGGCCAAACCGTTCGAGGCCGCGGAGCTCCTGGCCCTGGTCGTCGAGCTGCCCGTGGCCGCCGCGAATTCCCTGGCGGCCTGAGACCTATTCGTAGCCGTGCGCGGCCTCGTTGATGACCTGCGACGGCATCTGCGAGAAATCGACGCTAACCGGATTCGCCAGCTTGCGCTGGAAGGTCCGGATGACGTGCTCGAGGCGCCGACGCACCTCACGCTCCGCTTCCGTGCCGGCGTCCAGCGCCAGCGGGGCCAGGCAGAAGTCGATGATGGCGTCGGGACGGTTCATCGGTTCCATGGGGTCTCTCCTTATTCCGCCGCCGCGAACTGGGCGGCCTCGGTGGAATCCTTGAGGGCGGTGGTGGACGACTGGCCGTTCGAGATGACGGTGGCGACCTGGTCGAAATAGCCGGTGCCGACCTCGCGCTGGTGGCGGGTGGCGGTGTAGCCGCGCGCCTCGTTGGCGAACTCGCGCTGCTGCAGTTCGGAATAGGCCGCCATGCCGCGGTCGCGGTAGCCGTCCGCCAGCTCGAACATGGAATTGTTCAGGGCGTGGAAGCCCGCCAGCGTCACGAACTGGAACTTGTAGCCCATCGCACCCAGCTCGCGCTGGAAGCGGGCGATGGTGTCCTTGTCGAGCTTGGCTTCCCAGTTGAACGACGGCGAGCAGTTGTAGGCCATCAGCTTGCCGGGGTGCTCCTTCTGGATCGCCTCGGCGAACTTGCGCGCGTCGTCCAGATCCGGGTGCGAGGTCTCCCACCACAGCAGGTCGGCGTATTTCGCATAGGCCAGGCCGCGGGCGATGCAGTGGTCCAGCCCGGTCCCCTTCTTCAGTCGGAAGAAGCCCTCCGGCGTGCGCTCCTCGCGCTCGATGAAGGGATGGTCCCGCTCGTCCACGTCAGAGGTGATCAGCTGGGCTGACTCCGCATCGGTGCGCGCCACCGTCAGGGTGGCGACGCCGCAGACGTCGGCCGCCAGCCGGGCCGCGATCAGGTTGCGTTCGTGCGCCTGGGTCGGGATCAGCACCTTGCCGCCCAGATGGCCGCACTTCTTCTCGCTGGCCAGCTGATCCTCGAAATGGACGCCCGCGGCGCCGGCCTCGATGAAGGCCTTCATGATCTCGAAGCTGTTCAGCGGGCCGCCGAAGCCGGCCTCGGCGTCGGCCACGATGGGGGCGAACCAGTCGCGCTTCGCCCCACCCTCGGCGTGCTCGATCTGGTCGGCGCGCTGCAGGGTGCGGTTGATGCGCCGGCACAGCTCCGGCGCGGCGTTGGCGGGATACAGCGACTGGTCGGGATACATGGCCGACGCCGTGTTCGCGTCCGCGGCGACCTGCCAGCCGGACAGGTAGATGGCCTTCAGCCCCGCCTTGACCATCTGCATCGCCTGGTTGCCGGTCACCGCCCCCAGGGCGTTGATGTAGGGCTCGCTGTGCAGCAGCTCCCACAGACGGTTGGCGCCGCGCTCGGCCAGGGTGTGGGTGATCGGCACGGAGCCGCGCAGGCGCAGGACATCCTCCGGCGTGTAGGGCCGCTCGAGTCCGTCGAAGCGACCGGCTGGCGAGGGAACGAGGTCTGCGAAGCTGGTCATGGCGGTCTCCGATGCCGATGCGCGGCGGTGTCGGAGAGGAGAACACCCGGAAGTCAAACTCGATACAGCTACGGGGACTCATATCGAGTCGTTAGGTCACATCGTGACATTTCCTGTTAAGTCATTTTATGACATCCTCCATGCATGGAGACGCCGGATCGCAAGCTGTTCCTGGGCGGCCGCCTCAAGCGGCTGCGGCGCGATCTCGGCTTGACCCAGACGTCGATGGCGGCAGACCTGGGCTGTTCGCCCAGCTATCTCAATCACATCGAGCGCAACCAGAGGCCGGTATCGGCCCAGTTGCTGCTGCGCCTCGCTGAAACCTACGATGTCGACCTGCGCACCTTCGGCCCGTCCGGCGGTCCCGCCACCGAGGCGACCCTGTCCGAAGCCTTCGCCGACCCGGTGTTCCAGGGCCTGGCCGTGCCGCGTCACGAGATCGTCCAGCTGGCCGAGGACCAGCCCGCCGCCGCCGACGCCCTCCTGCGCCTCTATCGCGCCTTCGCCGACCGCCGCGCCCGGGATCGCGCCGAAACGGACGTGACGGGCGGCGCCGGCGACGAGACTCCCGCCGACTGGGTGCGCGAATACGTCCAGTCGCGCCGCAACCACTTTCCCGAACTCGACGCGGCGGGCGAGGCGCTGGCCGCGGAGCTGGAGGCCGCCACGCCCGGCGAACCGTTCGAGACCCGCGCCCGCGTCCGGCTGCAGGACCGCCACGACCTGTCCGTCCGCACCCTGCCCGACGACGTCATGGTCGAATGGACCCGCCGCTACGACCCCCACCGCCGCCGCCTGCTGTTGTCCGAAACGCTCGGCCCCTCCTCCCGCGCCTTCGCCGTCGCCTTCCAGCTGTCGCTGGCCGAGCACTACGCCGAACTGACCGCCCTCACCGACGCCGCCAACGCCCCCGACGAGCCCACCCGCCGCCTGCTCAAGGTGTCGCTGGCCAACACCCTGGCGGCGGCGATCCTGATGCCCTACGCCGCCTTCCAGGCGACGGCCGAGGCGACCGGCTACGATCTCGCCCGGCTGCAGGCCCGCTTCGGCGTCTCCTTTGAACAGGCGGCGCACCGGCTGACCACCCTGTCGTGGCCCACGGCCCGGGGCGTGCCCTTCTTCCTGATGCGGGTCGACCAGGCCGGCAATGTCTCCAAGCGCTTCGCCGCCGGGGCCTTCCCCTTCTCCCGCTTCGGCGGAGCCTGCCCGCGCTGGCGGCTGCATTCGGCCTTCCGCACCCCCGGTCGCATCGTCACCCAGATCGTAGAGACCCCGGACGGTCAGCGCTGGTTCACCCTCGCCCGCACCGTCGACCGCCAGGGCCGCGACGCCTTCACCGAGACCCACGACCTCGCCGTCGGCCTCGGCTGCGAACTCAAGCACGCCCACCGCCTGGTCTACGCCCGCGGCCTCGACCTCGCGGCGCCGGAGGTCACCCCCATCGGCCCCGCCTGCCGCCTGTGCCACCGTCACCCCTGCGCCGAACGCGCCGCCCCGCCAGTCGACCGCCCGCTGACGGTCGACGACTGGTCGAAGTCGGTCAGCCCGTATCCGTTCGCGGCAGGGTAACTCCTACGGAAGCTGAACGCCCGCCCGCTCCAGCAAGCCTGGGATCACCGCCGCCGCATCCGCCGCGCCCCGGTCCAGCAGCACCTCCATGTCGGCCCGCAAGGACGGATCGCCCGACACCGCATCCAGCCGGTCGAGCCACTCGTCGCGGGTCAGCACCCCGTCCTCGCGGTTCCCGTCGATCAGGGGACGCAGGAAGTCGAACCAGTCGCCCCCGGTGGCCCGTCGCTGCGCCGCCTCGGCCGCGAGGGCGAACACCGCCCCGCAGGCGTAGTGGGCCTTGAACTCGCCGCGGTCGACCGAGGTCGCGACCGGCTGGTCCGCAAAGCCGACGCAGTCGTCCACCGCTCCCCGCAGCCGCGTCTTGACGTCGAAGGCGGGGTCGATGGCTTCCATGGCGCGGATGGCCATCAGGTCGGCCCCGCCTTCCGTGATCCACGAGTCCTCGGGCGTGGCGTAGTGGACCGTCTGGCCGAGCCAGAAGTGAGCGCTTTCGTGGCCGATGAACCACCGCGCCATATCCCGCACGCGGGGCGAAGGCTCCAGCACGCCCTCGCCCTCGAAGGCCATGACAATCAGCCCCGGCAGCACGCTGCCAGCCATGCTGGTCGCCCCGGGGGTGGGGCCCGTCCAGCTCATCATCACGGTCGGGGCGGCGGACTGGCCTGGCCCCAGGCCGGCGGCGTAGCGGGCGCCGATCCTCGGCGCCCAGTCCGCCAGTTCGTCGGATATCCACGCCGGCAGTCCCGGATCCGTCACCGTCGCCAGCGCCTCGCCCGACGCAAGCTCCGCCGGTCCGAACAGGACGTAGGTTCCCACGCGGGTGGAGTCCGGGTCCACCAGCCGCTGGCCCTGCACCAGCACAGGCCCGTCGGCGTCGCTCCAGACCGTCCGCGCCGGAGCCGCCTCCACCCGCGGCCCGAGATCACGCGGCAACTCGGCTGCCTCCTCGACGCCGGCGAGCGGAAGCAGGTGGAACACCTCGCTGAACCACGCGACGGCGCCGTTCGAGAACATCAGCACCGGGTCGTAATTGGCCTGCAGATCGACGAAGCGCGGCTCCATCCGAAGGCGCACCCGGCGAGGGACGGGCTCGCCCTCGACGCCGCGCAGCACGTCGCGGCCTGCCAGCGTCTCAAGCACGGCCCCCGGCGTCTCCACCGTCCACTGGTGCATCCGCCAGCCGCGCCCGTCGGCCAGGGTCTCGGAGTCGCCGAACACCCAGATCGGAGCGTCGCGATCGAGGGTCAGGTCCAGCGTCCAGCCGCCAGCCTCGTGGCGCACCAGCGCGTTCACCGGCGTCTCCGGCGTCTGCGCGCCCGCGGGCGCGACGGCCAGCATCAGGGCCGCCAGCGCGGCGCCCAGGGTTCGGATCATGGGGAGTCCTCCTCGACCCTTCCGCCCTAGCCGGGTGACCGAACGGCGTCAGCTTAAGCTTTGGTCAGGCTTCGGCCCGTTCGAGGGCGCGCCCGGCGGCTGCCAGTTCTTCGGCCATCACCGCCTTCAGGCGCTTCGGCGCCACGATGCTCACCTGCCGGCCCCAGGTGAACAGGTGCCAGGCCAGCTCCTTCATCCCGGAGGCCCTGAACCGCACCACCACGCCGCCGTCCGCCTGATCCTCGACCGTCTGGGTCGGATGCCAGCGCCAGGCCCTGGCCTCGTCAGCGCCCTCGGGCGAGATGCGCAGCACCACGTCCTCGATGGCGTCCTGGTAGATGCCGAACGACTGGCTGGCGAAGGCGGCGAGATCGAAGTCGGCCGGCGGCGCCGCCGTTCCCTCCTCGGCCCTCACCGCGCTCATCCGGTCCAGACGGAAGGTGCGGATGTTCCCCGTCTCGCGGTCGGCGGCGACCAGATAGTTGGCCCGGCCGAACATCACGCCGCACGGCGCCACGCTGCGCCGCCGCGCCTCGGCGCCCGGCCGGCTGTAGATGAAGCCCAGCGGCCGGCCCGCCAGGATCGCCTGCCGGATCTCGGCCAGCACCGCCTCGTCGGCCGATGGCCGCGGCCCGGCCTGCACCGCAATGGTCTCGGCCCGCACCAGCGCCTCGAGGTCCGGCGCCAGCCGGTTCAGGGCCGTCGAGCGCATGGCCGACTTCAGCTTGCGCTCCAGCCCCTCGAGCGCCGCCGCCCGCCCCGGCTCGCCGCTGGCTCTCAGCGCCTGCGCGGCCTTGGCCAGTTCGATCAGCTCGGTCGCCGTCGGGGCCTGCTCGAAGGCCGACAGCCCGCCGCGGATGCGCCAGCGCTTGTGCGGCGGGTCGGACACCTCCTCGACCTGCGGAAACAGGGCGATCACCGCGTCGCGCAGCCGCTCGGCCGTGCGGCGCGCCACCTCCATCTCGCGCGAGATGTCCTCCAGGGTCAGGCCCTCGGCGCTGGCCGCCATGCGCCGCGCCAGGTCGATCACCATGGCCGCCTTGTCGTGTCTCATGGCGCCCACAGAAGCATACGTCCGATTTTGACGCAACGCTGCCGCATAGTCGGATCATCGACCTGCACCCCAGCTCCAGGAGCTTCCCTATGGCCCGCGCCTTCGCCCCCCACGGCTCCGTCGCCGCCTCCCGCTATCTGATCGTGCCCTGCGAGGCGGACGGGTGCGGCGATCTCGCCGTCATCTGGGACCGCCTGGAGGAGCAGGTCGTCGACGTCATCGACGCCGGCCTGTCCGCCCGCTACGCCGACGAGGACGCCCTTTGGGACGAGGCCCGTCCCGCCTTCGATCCCGCCGCCGACTTCCGCCTCGCCGCCTGATCGCCTTCGCCCCGCCTTGCGGCGAGGCTTCCGGACCGCTAGCCCTCCTCCGTCCGGGGAGGAAGTTCGAGCATGACGACGCAGACGGTGGATGGCGCGCAGATGGTCAACGGCGCCCTGGCGGCCTTCCAGGCGCGAGAGCGCGACGACGCCGCCTATCTGCTGGCGAGGGCGGTGCAGGCCGATCCGCCGCTGGGTCCGCGCTGGGCTTCGGTCTCCCGGCTGGCCGCGACCATCGGCGAGATCACCCTGGCGCTGACGGCGGCGCGCAAGCACGTCGCCGCCACCCCGACGGCCGAGGCCCGTCTGGCCTATGCCCAGCTGCTGATCCAGAGCGGCCGCACCCAGGAGGCCCTGCGCGAAGGCGCCGCCCTGGCCCGCCAGCGGCCCAACGATCCCGCCGCCCTGCATTTCCTCGCCACCTGCCAGGTCCAGCTCGGCGACCATGAGGCCGCCGTCGCCAACCTGCGCCGCATCATCGCCCTGCCCGGCGTGCAGCTGGGCGCAGAGAACGCCTGGCACGTGCTGGCCGACATCAAGAAATTCACCGCCGACGACCCGGACATCCCGCAGATGGAGGCCATGCTGGCCCGCATCGGCACGTCCGAGGCCAATCGCGAGAGCCGCGTCGTCATGCTCTACGCCCTCGGCAAGGCCCTGGACGACGCCGGTCAGACGGACCGCGCCTTCGCCTGCTTCGACGAGGCGGCGAGGCTGCAGAAGGTCGACAGCACCTTCAACGCCGCCCAGGCCGACGCCTTCGTCGACGCCGTGGTCGGCGGCTACGACCGCGCCTTCATGGACAGCTTGCCCAAGAGCACGGTCGACAGCGACCGTCCGATCTTCGTGCTGGGCCTGCCGCGTTCGGGCACCACCCTGGTCGAGCAAATCCTCGTCAGCCACTCCCAGGTCATCGACGGCGCCGAGGCCAATCTGTTCCGACCCGCCGCCATGGCCATCAAGGGCTACACCCCCGACGAAGTCCGCGCCTCGTTCGACCGCCCCGACGCGGCTGCCCTGCCGACCCGGATCGGCAAGGCCTATCTGCACCTCGTCGACGAGCGCTTCGGCAAGACCGGACGGATCGTCGACAAGACCCTGAACCAGACGCGTTACCTTGGCCTGATCCACCAGGTCCTGCCGAAGGCGAAACTGATCTGGCTGCGCCGCGATCCGGCCGGCATCGCTTGGTCCTGCTACCGTACCCGTTTCGCCCGGGGCGTCGACTGGACGCGCTCGCTGACCGACATCGCCGCCTACTTCAAGGGCGAGGACCGGCTGCACGCCCACTGGTCGGCGGTGCTCGGCGACAGCCTGCTGACCGTGCCCTACGAGGCCCTGGTCGACGATCCCGAGACCTGGATGCGCCGCATCATCGATCATGTCGGTCTGGAGTGGGAGGACGGCGTCCGCGACTTCCACAAGACCGAACGCGCCGTCACCACCGCCAGCTTCGCCCAGGTCCGCAAGCCGATGTACGCCTCGTCGAAAGAGGCGTGGAAGCGCTACGAGACCCAGCTGAAGCCCTTCTTCGACGCCTACAGCAGGGTGTAAGCGCCTAGTCCGGATAGCGCGCCCGCAGCGAGGCGGCGGAGGCCGCCGCCATTTCCTTCAGCACGACGGCGTTCACGTCGCCCAGCCGGTTCACATAGACGCAGCCCCTGCCGGCCTTGTGCTTGCCCAGCCGCCCCAGGAACTCGTCCCGCCGCGCCTCGCAGCCGGACAGGTAGAAGACCAGATTGGCCTTCCGCGGCGAAAACCCGACCAGCGGCGCGTCGCCCTCGTGCCCGCTGGCGTACCGGTAGTGGTACCGCCCGAAGCCGACGATCGACGCCCCCCACATCACCGGCGCCTCGCCGGTGGCCTCGGCCAGCAGGGCGCAGGCGGCCTCGGCGTCGGCGCGGCGCTTCAGGTCCTCGACGCCGGCGAGGAAGTCGGCGACGGAGACGGCAGTGGGTTGGGTCTTCTGTTCATCGGCCATGCTCAGGCGGCCTCGGACGCCGACGCCCTCAGCAGTCCCGCGATGCCGATGTCCTCGTCGATGTCTGGCCAGTGAATACCCAGTCCAGCCGCCGCCAGCTCCCAGTTGGCGCGCTCGGCCGGCGACGCAGCCTTCAGCCGCGGGAACCAGTAGAGCGGCGCGGCCAGCCGCCGGCCGTCGCGCAGGCGCACGATCAGCTCGGCGTCGGTGACCTCGACGCCGTCGACCCGCTCATCGATCCTGACGGCCGAAATAGCCATTCCACTTCTCCAGAAAGCCGTCCCGCTCCTCGCTCGCCTTGCGAAGGATTTCGGCCATCTCCTTCGCAGAATAACCGATGTTTCGCGCCACCGCGACGGGACTGAGCCAGACCTTGGCCGAACAACCACCCTTGTCGACGTGCACGTGCGGCGGCTCGAAGCCCTCGTTGGAGAAGAAGTAGAACCGGTAGCCGTTCCAGCGCAGCACCGTGGGCATGATCTAAAGCCCCTTCACGATCCCCTCGACCATCTTCTTGGCGTCGGCGAACAGCATCATGGTGTTGTCGCGGAAGAACAGCTCGTTCTCGACCCCGGCGTAGCCGCTGCCCATCGAGCGCTTCACGAACAGCACCGTGCCCGCCTTCTCCACGTCCAGCACCGGCATGCCGTAGATCGGGCTCTGCGGATCCGTCTTGGCGGCGGGATTGGTGACGTCGTTGGCGCCGATGACGAAGGCCACGTCGCAGCTGGCGAACTCGGCGTTGATGTCCTCCAGCTCGAACACCTCGTCGTAGGGCACATTGGCCTCGGCCAGCAGCACGTTCATGTGGCCGGGCATGCGGCCGGCGACGGGGTGGATGGCGTACTTCACCTCGACCCCTTCCTCCTTCAGCTTGTCGGCCATCTCGCGCAGGGCGTGCTGGGCCTGGGCCACGGCCATGCCGTAGCCCGGGACGATGATCACCTTCGACGCGTTCTTGAGGATGAAGGCGGCGTCGTCGGCCGAGCCCTGCTTGACCGGCCGCGTCTCCACCGCCCCTCCGGCGGCCCCCGAGGTCTCGCCGCCGAAGCCGCCGAGGATCACCGAGATGAAGCTGCGGTTCATGCCCTTGCACATGATGTAGCTCAGGATCGCGCCCGAGCTGCCGACCAGGGCGCCGGTGATGATCAGGGCGATGTTCTCGAGGGTGAAGCCCAGCGCCGCCGCGGCCCAGCCCGAGTAGGAGTTGAGCATCGACACCACCACCGGCATGTCCGCCCCGCCGATGGGGATGATCAGGGTCGCGCCGAGGATCAGGGCGATCAGGAACACGCCCCAGAAGGCCCAGGTCGCTGTCCCGCCCGAGCCGATCATCACCCCGATCAGCAGCACCAGACCCAGCGCCAGGGCGATGTTGATCAGGTGCCGCGCGGGCAGCAGGATCGGCGCGCCGCTCATGTTGCCGTTCAGCTTGGCGAAGGCGATCACCGAGCCGGTGAAGGTGATCGCCCCGATGGCGACGCCGAGGCTCAGTTCGATGATCGACAGGGTCTTGATGCCGCCGTCGGCCGTGGCGATGCCGAAGCTCTCGGGCGCATACACAGCGCCGATGGCGACCAGACAGGCGGCCATGCCGACCAGCGAGTGGAAGGCCGCGACCAGTTGCGGCATCTGGGTCATCTGCACCCGCCCGGCGATCAGCGCCCCCGCCCCGCCGCCAACCACCACGCCGCCGACGATCAGCGCCGCGGTCAACAGGTCCAGCGCCCCGCTGCCCCACAGGGTGGCCAACGTCACCGCCACCGCCAGCGCCATGCCGACCATGCCCAGCGTATTGCCCCGCCGGCTCGTCTCCGGGCTCGACAGCCCGCGCAGGCTGAGGATGAACAGGACGCCCGCGACCAGATAGGCCAGGGCCGCGATGGATGCGTTCATGCCGTTCCCCTCAATGCAGCGCCCTCACAGAAACCCGACCGCCGCCGGCTCTGCGGGGTCCCGGGTGGCGTCCCCGACCCGCTCGCCCGGCCGCGCCAGCCCGATGCCCACGGCCCCGTTCCCGCCGGTTTTCCAGACGTGGCAGTGACCGATGTTCAGGGGCAGACGACCGGAATCCGACCCGCGGCCGCTGCGTTCGAAACGATTGATCCACGACCTCTGATCATAGGCGTTGCGGTAGTAGGTCACGGGCGGAAACCGGCACACCAGACGCCAGCTCGCGCCCTCGCGGGCGGAGACGTACCAGTGCATGCCGCCTTCGATGTTCGACCCGACGTGGGTCTGGGCGCCGGCGGGCGCCCCGCCCAGCGCATAGGCGACGACGCAGGCCAGCGGCCACAGACGGCCCGGGCTGCGACTCTGCCGGTTCACCCGCCTTCCCCCGGCGGACAGGCCGTCCGCGCCAGCCGCCACAGGGCGGCGGCGATGAACAGCGGCGCCAGGAAGGCGATGGCCCAGTCGATCGTGCCCATCGGATCGTCCTGCGCCACGATGCGCAGCAGCAGGGCCGAAGACACCAGCACCAGACCGCAATCGAGCAGCCGCACCCGCCTGACAGCGTGCTTCTCCACCAGACCGGCCCACAGCCACAGGCCGAAGCCGACCGCCGAGGCGGTCCAGGCGATGCCGATAGCGAACTGGTCGATGCTCCACGTCACCCGACCTCGGCTTTCGGCCGCTCCTTCTTGCGATACATGGCCAGCATCCGCCGCGTGACCATGAATCCGCCGAAGATGTTGACGCTGGCCAGAGTCACGGCGGCCACCCCCGCCCCCTTGGCGATCCAGCCGTCGCCACCGCTCGTCGCCGCCGCGGCGATCAGGCCGCCGACAATGATCACCGACGAAATGGCGTTGGTCACCGCCATCAGCGGCGTGTGCAGCGCCGGCGTGACGCTCCAGACGACGTAGTAGCCGACGAAGATGGCCAGCACGAAGATGGCCAGGCGGAAGACGGTGGGGTCGACGTGTTCCATCACAATGTCCTCGTCCGATACATCTCGATGGCCACCAGCAGGATGGCCGGAAGCACCAGCCCGTGCAGGACTGTCCTCACCATTCCGAAGAACGTGACGAGGTATCCCGACGCTCCCCCGCCGATCGTCGTCTCGCCGACGGCGATGGACGCCAGGCCGAGCGCGAAGACCACCAACTCCATCGCGATCATGATCCAGGCCGCGATGACGGCTGCTTTGAGCAGCGCAACCCTCATCCCCCCACCCCCTCATGCACCACGGCCCCGCCGTGGGTCACCGCCGCCGCCTTGAGAATCTCGTCCTCCAGATCGACCGACAGCGCCCCATCCTTCACCAGCAGCCCGGTGAAGGCGACGAGGTTGCGCGCATAGAGGGCCGAGGCGTCCGCCGCGATCCGCCCGGCCATGTTGGTCCAGCCGACGATCTGCACGCCGTTCGGCGTCGTCACCACCTCGCCCGCCTTAGCCCCCTCGACGTTGCCGCCGTTGTCGATGGCGAGGTCGACGATCACCGAGCCCGGCTTCATCGAGGCGACGTGCGCCGCCGTGACCAGCCGCGGCGCCGGGCGGCCCGGGATCAGGGCCGTCGTGATGACGATGTCCTGCTTGACGATATGGCTGGCGGTCAGCTCGGCCTGCTTCGCCTGGTATTCGGCGGACATCGCCTTGGCGTAGCCCCCCGCCGTCTCCGCCGCCTTGAACTCCTCGTCCTCGACGGCGACGAACTTGGCTCCGAGGCTCTCGACCTGCTCCTTCGAGGCCGGGCGCACGTCGGTGGCGGTCACCACCGCCCCCAGCCGCCGCGCCGTGGCGATGGCCTGCAGCCCCGCCACGCCGGCCCCCATGACGAAGACCTTGGCGGCGGCCACCGTCCCGGCGGCGGTCATCATCATCGGAAAGCCCTTGCCGTAGGCGGACGCGGCCTCGATCACGGCGCGGTAGCCGGCCAGGTTGGCCTGCGACGACAGGGCGTCCATCACCTGGGCCCGGGTGATGCGCGGCACGAACTCCATGGCGAAGGCGGTCACCCCTGCCCCGGCCAGCGCCGCGACCGTCTCCTTTTCGCGGTATGCATCCAGCAGGGCCACGACGACAGCGCCCGGCTTCAGGGCGCTGGTCTCCTGCGCCGTCGGCCCGCGCACCTTCAGCAGCAGGTCGGCCCCGGCCAGCACCGCCTTCAGGTCCCGGGCCACCGTCGCCCCGGCGGCCGCATAGTCCTCGTCCGGAATGGACGAGCCCTGTCCGGTCCCGGCCTCCACCGTCACCGTCGCGCCCAGCGCGGCCAGCTTCTTCACGGTTTCCGGAGTGACGGCGCAGCGCGTCTCGCCGTCACGGCGTTCGCGGGTCACGGCGATGGCGACGGCCAAGCGAATCCCTCCGTCATCTCTCGACGCAGGGACGTTAGGCTGATCGGGGAGCGCCCGTCAAAGCGGACGCGAGACGCCGCCTAGTGCGCGCTTTTCTTCGAACGCAGCGCGAAGATGCCGGCGACCAGCAGCACGACGCCGGTGATGAAGCCGCCGATGAAGCTGCCGCCCGGCATGAACC
>JAEYUE010000115.1 GCA_023433655.1 Pseudomonadota bacterium
GTCGGCCTGCACGTCAAGGAAGGCGCCCCGGCCCGCGAGGGCGCCGAGATCGCCGACGCCGACGGAAACGTGGTCGGCAAGGTCACCTCGGGCGGCCCGTCCCCGACGCTCGGCAAGAACATCGCCATGGGCTACGTCCCGCCGGCCCTGGCCGAGCTCGGCACGGAGCTGAAGGTCATCGTGCGCGGCAAGGCCGCCGCCGCCGAGGTCGTCGCCCTGCCCTTCGTCGCCTCCCGCTACTATCGCAAACCCAAGGCCGCCTGACGGCTTTCCCGGAGAACTGAGATGCGCTTCACCAAGGATCACGAGTGGGTTCGCCTCGAGGGCGACGTCGCCGTCGTCGGCATCAGCAAGCACGCCGCCGACGCCCTCGGCGACGTGGTGTTCGTCGAGACGCCGGAAGCCGGCAAGACCGTGTCGAAGGGCGACAGCTTCGCCGTCGTCGAGAGCGTCAAGGCGGCGTCCGACGTCTACGCCCCGGTCGCGGGCGAGGTCGTCGAGGGCAACCCCGCCCTTGCCTCGGCCCCCGAGACCGTCAACGCCGACCCCGAAGGCGAGGGCTGGTTCGCGAAGATCCGTGTGTCGGACGCCTCGCAGCTCGACGAGCTGATGGATCGGGCGGCCTACGACCAGTACCTGACCACCCTCTAGACCCCTCGCACGGACCCTCCCCGCCATGCGCTATCTGCCCCTGACGCCCGACGATCGCTCCGCCATGCTGGCGGCGATCGGGGCCAAGTCGATCGACGACCTGTTCGTGGACGTGCCCGAGGCGGCGCGCCGGGAGGGCTTCGTCGACCTTCCGCGCGTGGCCGGGGAGCTGGAGGTCGAGCGCGCGCTCGGCGCCATGGCGGGGAAGAACATCCCGGCCGGCTCGGTCCCCTTCTTCTGCGGCGCCGGAGCGTACAAGCACCACGTGCCGGCCACGGTCGACCACGTGATCCAGCGGTCGGAGTTTCTGACCAGCTACACGCCCTACCAGCCGGAAATCGCGCAGGGCACGCTGCAGTACCTGTACGAATTCCAGACCCAGGTCGCCAACCTGACCGGCATGCCGGTCGCCAACGCCTCGCTCTATGACGGCTCGACCGCCATGGCCGAGGGCGTGCTGATGGCCACGCGGGTGACCCGCCGCAACAAGGCGGTGATCTCGGGCGGGGTGCATCCGCACTATGTCGCGGCGACCGAGACGGTGGTGCACGCCGTCGGCGTCGAGACCCAGGTGCTGCCCGCTGCGGTCGACGCCGAGGCGGATGTCATCGGCCAGATCGGCCCGGACACCGCCTGCGTCGTGGTCCAGACTCCGAATGTGTTCGGCACGGCCACCGACGTGACCAGGATCGCCGAGGCCGCGCACGCGGCCGGGGCCCTGCTGATCGTGGTGGTGACCGAGGCCGTGTCCATGGGCCTGCTCAAGTCGCCGGGCGAGATGGGGGCCGACATCGTCGCGGCCGAGGGCCAGTCGATCGGCAACGCCCTGAATTTCGGCGGCCCCTACGTCGGCCTCTTCGCCACGCGCGAGAAGCTGGTGCGCCAGATGCCGGGCCGGCTGTGCGGCGAGACGGTGGACGCGGCGGGCGAGCGCGGCTTCGTCCTCACCCTGTCGACGCGCGAGCAGCACATCCGCCGCGACAAGGCGACCTCGAACATATGCACCAACTCCGGCCTGTGCACCCTGGCCTTCACCATCCACATGAGCCTGCTGGGCGAGACCGGCCTGCGCCGGCTGGCGCTGCTGAACCATGAGGCGGCGGTGAAGACTCGAAACGCCCTCGCGACCCTCCCCGGCGTCGAGGTGCTGACCCCGCGCTTCTTCAACGAGTTCGCGGTGAAGCTGCCGAAGAAGGCGGCCGAGGTCGTCGAGCGGCTGGCGGAGAAGCGCATCCTCGCCGGCGTGCCCTACGGCCGCCTCGCCCCCGCGGCGGGCATGGACGACGTCCTGCTCGTCGCCGCCACCGAGATCACCACGGACGCGGACATCGCGGCCCTGAAATCCGCCCTGGCGGAGGTTCTGTAATGAGCACCATGAACACCGGCGGCCGTCCGACCGCGCCCAACGCCGGGCATGAGCACAAGATCCCGACCCTGACCGGCGGGCGCGGCCTGCTTCAGGACGAGCACCTGATCTTCGAGAGCGACGGCTGGGGCAAGACCGGCGTCGACCTGCCGGAGCCGAAGGGCGCGGGCGCCGATCTGGGCGATCTGGTGCGCAAGGATCCGATCGGCCTGCCGGGGCTGAGCGAACCCGAGGCCATGCGCCACTATGTGCGGCTGAGCCAGAAGAACCACGCCATCGACCTGGCCGTGTATCCGCTGGGCTCGTGCACGATGAAGCACAACCCGCGCCTGAACGAGAAGATGGCGCGCCTGCCCGGCTTCTCGGACATCCACCCGCTGCAGCCGCAGTCGACCGTGCAGGGCGCGCTGGAGCTGATGGACAGCCTGGCCCACTGGCTGAAGACCCTGACCGGCATGCCGGCGGTGGCCCTGTCGCCCAAGGCCGGCGCCCACGGCGAACTGTGCGGCCTGATGGCCATCCGCGCCGCCCACCGCGCCGCCGGCCACGGCCTGCGCTCCGACAGGCCCCGCAACAAGGTGCTGGTGCCGACCTCGGCCCACGGCACCAACCCGGCCACGGCCGCCTTCGTCGGCTACCAGGTGGTCGAGATCGCCCAGACCGACGACGGCCGGGTCGACATCGCGGACCTCGAGGCCAAGCTGGGCGACGACGTCGCCGCCATCATGGTCACCAACCCCAACACCTGCGGCCTGTTCGAGCGCGACATCCTCGAGATCAGCCGGCTGACCCATGAGGCCGGAGCCTATTTCTACTGCGACGGGGCCAACTTCAACGCCATCGTCGGCCGGGTGCGCCCGGGCGACCTGGGCGTCGACGCCATGCACATCAACCTGCACAAGACCTTCTCGACGCCGCACGGCGGCGGCGGGCCGGGCGCCGGTCCGGTGGTGCTGTCGGAGGCGCTGGCCCCGTTCGCCCCCGCTCCCTGGGTGGTGTCCGGCGAGGGCGGCTTCCGGCTGGAGGAGTTCGCCGAGGGCGAGGCGGCCCAGGCCTTCGGCCGCCTGTGCGCCTTCCACGGCCAGATGGGCATGTACGTCCGCGCCCTCAGCTACATGATGAGCCACGGCTCGGACGGGCTGCGGCAGGTGGCCGAGGACGCGGTGCTGAACGCCAACTACATCAAGGCCCGCCTGCAGGACCTGATGAGCCCGGCCTTCCCCGAGGGACCGTGCATGCACGAGGCCCTCTTCGACGACGAGTGGCTGAAGGGCACCGACGTGACCACGCTCGACTTCGCCAAGGCGATGATCGACGAGGGTTTCCACCCGATGACGATGTACTTCCCGCTGGTCGTGCACGGGGCCATGCTGATCGAGCCGACCGAGACGGAGTCGAAGCAGGAGCTGGATCGCTTCATCGAGGCGATGCGGGCCCTGGCCCAAGCGGCGAAGGCCGGCGACGTCGAGCGCTTCAAGGGCGCACCCTTCCACGCCCCGCTGCGGCGGCTGGACGAGACCCGGGCCGCCCGTCAGCCGGTGCTGCGCTGGACGGCTCCCGAGGGCTCCAACATCGCGGCGGAATAGGTTGATCGCGGCAATGTGAACGCCGCCCTCCCAGACAGGCGTATGCTTCGGTCTGCGTAGTCAGAACCGAAACATGCGTTGGGAGGCGCTAGGGTCATGATGCCACGCGTACAAAGGGGCCTGGCCGCGGGTTTGGCGGCCACGGTCGTGGTCTCGATCATCGAGGCCGTCAACGTCACCGTCGGCCATTGGGCCGTCGCATTCCCGCAACTGCTGTCGGTGATTCTGCAGACCCCGGACGTCCCGGCGGTCGGCTGGGCCGCCCACGTCATCGCCGGCCTCGGCCTCGGCGCCCTGTTCGGCGTGCTGTGTCCGCGGCTGCCGACCGACACGGCCGAGTCCAAGGGCATAGTCTTCGCCGTCGGGGCCTTCATCCTGATGGGCCTGGTCGTCGCGCCGATCGGCGGGGCCGGGCTGTTCTTCATGCGGGCCGGCTTCGGCACCCTCGCCTGGATGATCGCCAGCCATGCGATCTTCGGCATCGTGCTGGGCAATGTCTACGGGCGCCTGGTCGGCCGCAGCAAGGAAGGCCAGCACATGATCCACGGCAACCACATCCACCGTCACGGGCCCTATCACGCCTGAACCGGATGGCCGGGAACGGAAAAGGGCCCCGCCGGCGACGGCGGGGCCCTTGTTCGTTGCAGTGCTCGCGCGCGGTCAGTTCAGGCGCGAGCCGATCTGGGCGATGGCGTCGTCCACCAGCGGATCGGTCGTCTGGCCGGCCAGACGGGCGGTCAGGATCTGCTCGGCGGCGCGGGCGGCGAGGTCGGCGGCGGCGGCCTTGACCTCGACGGCGGCCTGGGCCTCGGCCTGGGCGATGCGGCGTTCGGCGAGGGCCTGGCGGCGGGCGAGGCTCTCTTCCAGCTTGGCCCTGGCCTCGGCCTCCATGACGCGGGCGTCGGCCTCGGCGGCCTTCAGCATCTCGGCGGCCTGGGCCTCGGCCTCGGCCTTCTCCTGACGGATCTGGGCCAGCAGGGCCTCGGCCTCGGCGCGCAGCCGGGCGGCCTCGTCCAGTTCGGACTGGATCTTGGCGGCGCGGGCGTCGAGCTGGCCGGCGATCAGGCCGGGCACCTTGGCGATCACGACGATGGCGATGAACAGGATCAGCCCGACGGCGACCCAGAGTTCGGCGTTCGACAGGTCGTAGAGGTGGGGGTTGAAGAATTCCATCAGGCGGCGCCCTTCACGGCGGCGGCGGTTTCGGCGGCGGAGGGCGCCTTGCCGGTGAGACGTTCGACGATGGCCGAGGCGGTCTCCGCGGCGATGGCCGAGACCTGGGTCATGGCCGCGTCGCGGGTCTTGCCGATGGCGGTCTCGGCCTCGGCGATGCGGGCGTTGACCACGGCTTCCTCGGCCTCGGCGCGGGCGTTGGCCTCGTCGGTGACGCGGGCCTTGGCGGCGGCGGCGGTCGCGCGGGCGGAGGTCCGGGCCTGCTCGACCTCGGCCTTGGCGGCCTCGGCCTGGCCGGCGGCCTCGGCCTGCACCTGACGGGCGGCCTCGATCGCGCTGGAGATGGTCGCGGCGCGTTCGTCGAACACCCGGCGGATGCGCGGTCCGAAGACCTTGGCCATCAGCAGGTAGAGCAGGGCGAACAGGAACAGCAGATAGACGATCTGCCCGAACCAGTGCTGGAACTCGAACTGGGGCAGGCCGCCGGACTCGTGCTCGCCGCCGTGGGCGGCCTCGGTCGTGGCGTGCGTGTCCTCGATCGCGACCGGATGGGCCGCGTCCTCGGGCAGGACGGGTTGGGCGGTGAGGGTCATCTGCGGGCCTGTCGGGGAACTGGAAAGGCTCAACCGGCGGCGCGGAGGTCCGCGCCGCCGACGGAGTCGATTACGAGATCCAGATCAGGATGCCCATGACGAAGGCCAGGATGCCCAGGGCTTCGGCGAGGGCGGCGCCCACGAACAGGTTGCCGATCTGCGAGCCGGCGGCCGACGGGTTGCGCAGGGCGCCCGCCAGGAACTGGCCGAAGATGTTGCCGACGCCGATGCCGGCGCCGATCATGCCGCACATCGCGATGCCGGCGC
>JAEYUE010000229.1 GCA_023433655.1 Pseudomonadota bacterium
GACCGGAGGGGCGCGGGCGGCGCGGGCGCGGGCTTGAACAGAGACTCGGCGACCTGTGCGCCGACAACGAGGCGGCCTCGAAGGCGCTGCAGGACGCCATCCGGGCGGCGGCGCAGCTGCCGGGCGAGGGCGTGTCGGGCCGGATCGCGCCGGCCTCGGGCGAGGTCAATCCGGTGGGGCCGATCGAACGCTTCCTGCTGGCGGCGCTGGAGCAGCTGCGGGCGCGGACCAGCGAGAACGCCTCGGGTTCGGGCGCCGAGTTCGGCATGGAGTGCGCGCTCCGACCCGCCACCGAGCCCGTGCTCGAGACCGCGCGGGAGGCGGCCCAGGCGCTGGCGGCGGTCGAGGCGCCGCTGTTGGCCCTGTCGCGGCATCTGGAGGACATCCTCGACGACGAGGCGACCGAGCTCGACGGTTCGGCGCGGGCGCGGATCGAGGGGGCCCTGCGCGGGCTGGACCGCCGCGCGCGCATGACCCTGCCGGCCTGGCGGTCGATGCTGGCGGCGCTGGAGGTCGCGTCGGACGAGCCCGATCCGGACTTCGTCGACTGGCTGTCGGCCGAGGCCGCCTTCGGGCGGATCATGGACGTGGCGCTGCGGCGGCACTGGATCGATCCGACCGTGCCGCTGGAAGCCGCCGTGATCATGCCGGCCCACGGGGTGCTGGTGACCTCGGCCACCCTGTCGGATCCCAATCCGGCCGAGGGGAGCGGCGATCCGTTCGACATGGCGCGGCTGCGAACCGGCGCGGCGCGGCTGGTCGAGCCGGCGCGGACCCTGAAAGTCGAAAGCCCGTTCGACTATGCGGCCAACAGCCGGGTCATCGTGGTCAACGACCTGATCAAGGACGATCCGCGCCAGACCGCGGCGGCGATGCGCGAACTGTTCCTGGCGGCGGGCGGCGGCGGCCTCGGCCTGTTCACCGCCATCCGCCGGCTGAAGGCGGTCTATGAGCGGCTGGGGCCGGAGCTGGCGAAGGCGGGGATCCCGCTCTACGCCCAGCACGTCGATCCGCTGGAGGTCGGGGCGCTGGTCGACGTGTTCCGGGCCGAGGAGGACAGCTGCCTGCTGGGCACCGACGCGGTGCGCGACGGGGTCGACGTGCCCGGACGCAGCCTGCGGGTGCTGGTCTTCGACCGGGCGCCGTGGCCGCGGCCCGACCTGCTGCACAAGGCGCGGCGGGCGCGGTTCGGCGGCGAGGGGGCGGCGGGGCGCAGCTTCGACGACGCCCTGGCGCGGGCGAAGATGGCGCAGGCGTTCGGACGACTGATCCGGCGGGCCGACGACAAGGGGGTGTTCGTCATGCTGGACGCCGCCACGCCGACCCGGCTGTTCGCCAGCCTGCCGCCGGGGACGGAAGTGCAGAGGATGGGGCTGGCGGAGGCGGTCGAGGTGGTGGGGGAGTTCCTCGGGGCCTAGGCCTCGAACGTCACCTCGACGCTGTCCGCGCTCTTCCGCGCCTCGCCGTGGAACACCGCCTCGACGTTGTTGCCGTCGGGGTCGAGCAGGAAGGCGGCGTAGTAGCCGGGGTGGTACTTGCGTTCGCCGGGCGCGCCGTTGTCGACGCCGCCGGCCGCCAGTCCGGCCTTGTGCCAGTCCTCGACCATGGCCCGGTCGCGGGCCTGGAAGGCGAGGTGGTGGCGGCCGGTAAGCTGACCCGCCGCGGCCTCGCTGTCGGCGGTGGAGACGAACAGCTCGTCGACCCAGAAATAGTCGTCGCCCTCGCCGCCGAGGGGCAGGCCGAGGACATCGAACAGGGCTTGGTAGAAGCGGCGGCTGGCCTCGAGGTCGCGCACCACCAGCTGGATGTGGTCGATCAGGCGGCCGCGGTGCAGGGTCATGGTCTCCATCGGCGATCTCCCTTATCGCCCCTCGAACGGACCGGCCGCGCGGGCGTTCCGTCCGGGCCGCGGGGCGCCTGCGACGCGGCTTGACGCCCCGGCCTTCGCAGGCTTCAGAACTTCCGCCATGCCCGCACCCGCCACGCCCCCTGCCCGTCATTCCCGCCGCGGCCTCGTCATTCCCTTCGTGATCGTCGGGGTGCTGCTGGCGGCGTGGACCGGCTGGTGGTTCTGGCTCGCCGGCGAGGTGGAGGACCGGCTGGCGGCGCAGACGGACAGCCTGCGCCAGGCGGGCTGGCAGGTGTCGCACGAGCCGGTCTCGGTGACCGGCTGGCCGTTCCGGACGCGGGTCGCCTTCCCCGCCGCCGACGTGGTCGCACCGTCGGGCCACGGGGTCGCGGCCCCCGAACTGGTCGCCGAGGCCAACGCCTGGAACCCCGGCCGCTGGATGATGATTGCGCCGGACGGCCTGGTCCTGACCCGCGCCGGCAAGGGGCAGGTGGCGGTCGAGGGCGACGCCCTGAGGATGAGCGTCAGCCATCTGACCGACCGCTTCCCCGACCTGCGCATCGAACTGGTCCGGCCGACCTTCACCCCGGTGGCGGGGGCGGAGCCGTTCCCGCTGGCCTCGGCGGAGCGGGTCGAGCTCTATACGCGGCCCCACCTGACGGATGGCGAGGCGGCGACGGACGAGATGGATGTCCTGTTCCGGCTCAGCGAGGCGCGCGGGCGCCCCGGCGGCCCGGTGGAGGGCGCGACGCAGCAGGGCCGGCTGTCGGCCGAGGTCGAGGCCACCATCGAACAGGCCAGCCGTCTGCGCGGCGTCGACAGCGCCGGGGTGTTCGCCAACTGGACCGCGGCCCGGGGGCGGTTCACCGCCGTCAAGGGACGGCTGCAGGCGGGCGAGAGCCGGGCGAGGATCAGCAGCGAGGCCCTCTGGGCGCGAGAGGAC
>JAEYUE010000114.1 GCA_023433655.1 Pseudomonadota bacterium
AGGCGGTCTGGAACCAGGCCGCCGCCGACGGCGTGCGCAAGGCCCGCGCCCAGGCCGGGATGATCGCCGAGGCTTCCGGCCGCCGGCTCGGTCCGGTTCGCCACGTCAGCGTCCTGATGCGGTCGCAGGACGGGGAGAATGCCCTCGTCAGCGTCGCCGTGCGCTTCGGTTTCGAGGACTAGGGTTCAGCCCTTCATCGAGTCCGCGAAGCGCTGGAACAGATACAGGCTGTCCGTCGGCCCCGGCGACGCTTCGGGATGATGCTGGACGCTGAACACCGGCTTGTCCTTGAGCGCGATGCCGCAGTTGGTGCCGTCGAACAGGCTGACGTGGGTCTCCACCACCGCGTCCGGCAAGCTGTCGCGATCGACCGTGAAGCCGTGGTTCATCGAGACGATCTCCACCTTGCCGGTGGTCAGGTCCTTGACCGGATGGTTCGCGCCGTGGTGGCCCTGGTCCATCTTGACCGTCTTCGCGCCCAGCGCCAGCGCCAGCATCTGGTGCCCCAGGCAGATGCCGAACAGCGGCTTGCCGCTGTCGACCAGCTTGCGGATTTCCGGCACCGCGTATTCGCCGGTCGCCGCCGGATCGCCCGGTCCGTTGGACAGCACAACGCCGTCGGGGTTGCGGGCGAGAATCTCCTCGGCCGTCGTGGTCGCGGGGACCACGGTGATCTTCGCGCCCGTCGAGGCCAGGGCGCGCAGGATGTTGCGCTTCACGCCATAGTCCACCACGACCACCGAGCGGTTGTTGGCGTCGACACGGGGATACCCTTCCGGCCAGTCCCACAGGCCCTCGTTCCAGTCGAACGACTGCAGGGTGGTGGCGTCCTTGGCCAGATCGAGCCCGACCAGCCCGCTCCACGCCTTGGCCTGGGCGACCAGCGCCTCGAGATCGAACCGGCCCTCCGGATCATGGGCGATCACCGCGTGCGGGGCGCCCGCGTCGCGGATGCGGGCGGTCAGGGCGCGGGTGTCGACCCCCGCCAGACCGACGACGCCGCGTCGCCTCATCCAATCGTCGAGATCGCTGTCACTGCGCCAGTTGGCCGGATCGGTCGGCGCATCGCGGAAGATCGCGCCCCGCGCCGAGGTCTCGGCGCCGCCGCCGATCTGCTCGACATCCTCGACATTCACGCCGGTGTTGCCGACGTGCGGAAAGGTGAAGGCCAGGATCTGGCTCATGTACGACGGGTCGGTCAGGATCTCCTGATAGCCGGTCATGGCGGTGTTGAAGACCACCTCGCCCAGAGCCGAGCCGACGGCGCCGCAGCCGACCCCCTGCAGGACGGTTCCGTCCGCCAGCGCCAGAACGCCCGTCACACCTGGAAGCAACTTCTCGGTCATGGGGCGCTCCATACAGCCGAATCCCGGCAAGCAAACGGCGGCGTCGTTAGGCGTCGCCGGTTCCCGGGTCAACCGCCCGCGCCGTTCGGCTGACAATGGCGAACCAGGCGACGACCATCAGGGCGAAGAAGCCGACGGACGGCAGCACATACCCCGGCGCCGCGAAGGCGATCGCCGCCGCGGCGAAAAGCAGGCCCGCGACGGCGGTGATCCGGGTGCGCGACCGCTGCGCCAGCCGGAACAGCGAGATCGAGCAGACCGCGTAGACGACCAGGGTCAGGACCGACGTTACCCCGACCAGCAGGCCGAACTGCCCGCCCAGCGTCGGCTGGCCCGACAGCACCGTGACCACGCTCATGATCGCCGCTCCCAGCAACGGGTTCGCGACGGGCGTGCGGTCGCCCGCCCCAAAGCCGGCCGGCAGGTAGCCGTGGCGGGCCGCGGCCCGGGCCGTCTCGCCGCCCATCATCACCCAGCCGCCGACGGTGCCGATCGTCTTGATGATGGCGCAGACCGCCACCAGCCCGGCGATGGAGCCGCCGAACACCCGCTGCGCAAGGTCGGCGTACGGGCTGGACGAGGCTTCGATCTCAGCGAGCGGGATGACGCCGAATACCGACACGGTAGCCGCCACATAGACCACCGTCGCCAGGCCCACGCCGGCCACCGACGCTCGTCCGACGTCCTGGGCCGGATTGCGCACCCGCCGCGACAGCGCCGCGGCGCTCTCGACGCCCAGATAGGCCCAGAAGATGATCGCCAGCGAGGCCGGCACGGTCTCGAACAGCGGCGCGCCGGACGGGCTCCAGGAGGCGGCGAACAGGTCCGGATCGAACGCCCGGGCGCCCGCCACCACGGCGATGGCGATGGGGACCAGACCGATGACGAGGGCGGCCGCCGCCAGCCAGGACGCCGTCCGGGCGCCGACGATGTAGGCGATGGTCGCGATCCAGATGATCGCCAGGTTGCAGAAGGTCGCTGCGATTGGATCCTTCAGCACGGGCCAGAAGAAGCCGAGATAGCCCGTCGCCGCCACGGCCACGGCCACGTTCCCCACCAGACAGGCCGCCCAGAAGGCCAGCGAGACGTTGAAGCCGGCGAAGCGGCCGAGCCCGCGCTCGGCGAAGCCCGCGAGACCGTCCGCGTCGGGCTGCAGGCGTCCCAGCGCCCCGAAGACGAGCGCCAGCGTCGCCGCCCCTGCGGCCGCCACCAGCCAGCCGATCAGCGACGAGCCGCCGGTCGGCGCGAGACTGACGGGAAGCAGGTACAGCCCCGAGCCGATCATGTTCCCGGCCACCACCAGAGCGGCCAGCCCCCAGCCCAGCTTGTGCCGGTCCATAAGCGGTTCCTCGGGCAGAGGAACGGGGCGGGCGACGTCGCTCATGCATGAACCTCGGCGATGCGGGACTGGAACCAGGCCACGCCAGCTTCGTGCCGCGGGCTCAGTACGCCCCGATCATACGCGCCCGCCGACAGATTCGCCTGCACCGCCTCGCAGATCCTCGCGTCCTCGGCTGTCAGTCGATCGGATGCGCTCAAAGCCTCGCCGAGCGCGCCCTCGCCGCCTTCGCTGAGGAACAGATAGTCCAGCCGGGTCCGGCCGGCTCCGACCGGCGTCATCCGCTCGATCATCGCCCCGTCGCGATAGACGTTGATGCCGAGGTTCGGCCAGAGCCAACCCCACACCCCGGCCTGCGGACCGTCATTCACGCCCACCGCCTCCTGCACCACCAGATCTCCCTCGACCCGCACGTGATATTCCGCCGGGCCCAGTTCGCCGGCCAGGACCGGATGGACCGAGCCGATGTGATATCCTTCCAGATAATTCTCGACGTAGACCTTCCAGTCGCAGGCCAGGTCATGGCTGCGGCGCAGCGCCGGTCCAGCAACCATCAACCCCCGCTCGACCATGATCGCCTCCAGCGGCGCCACATGATCGGCCAGGGGCGGCGCCGCCGGATCGAGGTTGGCGAACGCGAGCCCCCGCCAGGTCTCCAACCGCACCGCCAGAAGTCCGAAATCCCGCGGATCGAACCCCTCGGCCGCGCCGAACCCGGTCGCCGCCCGCAGCCGGCCGTCCAGCGCATAGCGCCAGCCGTGATAGGCGCAGACCAGTTCTCGCTCGCAATGGCCGCGGTCGCCCTGCACCAACGGTCCGGCCCGGTGCCGGCAGACATTGTGGAAGGCGCGCAGCACGCCATCCGCCCCGCGAATGGCCAGCAACCGGTGGCCGGCCACGTCGGACGCGATCCAGTCGCCGGCCGCCGCCACCTCCGCCTCATGCCCCAGGAAAAGCTAGGCCCGCCCGAACACCGCCGTCCGCTCACGCGCCCAGGCTTCGGAGCATCCATAGAGCCGGGCGGGAAGCGTGACCTGCATGGCCGATCAAGGCCCGGCGCCGGCCGCGCCGTCAACCTCCGCCTAAACGACCACCGGATTCATTCCGGCGAACACCGCATGGGTCGCGCCGGCGGCCTGCGCCGCCAGGCCGCGATCGGGCCTGAGATTCGTCAGCAGGACCTGCGGACAGGCGCGGCGCGCCGCGCCGATGAGCTGGGCCGCCGACTGCCATTCCCGCGCGGTTTCATGCGCGACGCCGGCGAAGTCGATGGCGAGGCACTGGGCCCGAACCTGGGAGAGCCGGGCCGCGGCGCCCGGATCGGGAGCGATATGAAGGATCAGCCCCAGCGTGCCGGTTTCGAAATGGTCGATGGCCTCCTGGACCGCCTCGGGCGGCGCCTGCTCGAGGCCTCCCATGACCTCGATCAGCAGGGCCCCCGGCGCGCACTCGTGCTGCATCTCCGCGCACAGCAGGTCGAACCGCCCGCCGCTGGAGGCCACTGTGCGCCAGAAGGCCGGCACGACCCCGCTGTCGTTTGAGCCGAGGCGCAGCAGGTCCAGCCCGTTACGCAGGGTCTCGGTGTCGATGCGGACCAGATCCGCCGGCTCGAGCGTCCGGCGGCCCAGACCGATCAGCGCGCTTTCGCCGCCGCGGTGTCGCACGCTTCGCCGGATGCGTCTCGCCACCGGCGCCGAGCGGGCGAGGTCGAACACCGGCTGCGCCGCCAGCGTTATGATCAGTTCGCGGCGCGCCCGCGTCAGCAGGGTGAAGGTCAGGCTCTCGTAGGGCGCGCCATACGACCGCCGTTCGCCCAGTCGGGCCATCGCCTCCTGGGGATCGCCCCCGGGCGAAATCCGTCCGGGGCCGAGTGGGCCCCCAGCGGGGTACCCTGGGTCGTTCCTCATGACCGTTCGCTCCAGCCGGTCGAAAAAGAAGCCCCCCGCATGAAACAAACGCCCCAAGGTGAAAACACATCACTCACGAATATGGTCAAACGCCGTTGACCATGACGGTTCCCGGGACGGGACCGCGGCCGGTTGACCGGCCCGGCGGCTCGCGTCAGGAGGGCGCATGACCATCACCACGGTCGGCCTCGACGCCGACGACACCCTTTGGCACAACGAAACGGTCTTCCGCCTGACCCAGGCCCGTTTCCTGGGTCTGCTGACGGACCACGACAACGCGCAGATTGAAGCGCGGCTGGCCGAAATCGAGCGCCGCAACCTTCAGCTTTATGGTTACGGCGTGAAGGGTTTCACCCTGTCTATGATCGAAACCGCGATGGAGATGTGCGGGGGCGAGCCGCCGCCCGGCGTCGTCCGCGAGATCCTCGCCGCCGGCCGCGAAATGCTGGCCTACCCGGTCGAGACGCTCCCGGGAGTGGACGAAGCCCTGGCGCGGCTTTCGCAGCGATACCGCCTGGTGCTGGTCACCAAGGGGGACTTGATGGACCAGGAGCGCAAGCTGGCCGCCTCGGGTCTCGGCGACCTGTTCGCCGCCGTCGAGATCGTCTCCGAGAAGGATCGGGCGACCTACGAGCGGGTGTTCGCTCGCCACGGCACCGGCCCCGGCGAGGCGGTGATGGCGGGAAACTCGATGAAATCCGACGTGCTGCCTGCGCTCGAGGCCGGCGCCTTCGCCGTGCACATCCCCTACGTCGTCACCTGGTCGCATGAACTGGCGGACGCCCCGGAAGGCCATCCCCGCTACGGCGCCCTCGACCGCATCGACGACCTGCCCGACTGGATCGAGGACAGACTGGCTCAGCTATAGCCGAGCAGCGCCCTCAGCCCGGGCGCATGGAAATCGACCAGCCGCCGCTGCGTTTCCGGCAGGCTGGCCGGAAATTCCAGCCCCTGCGGCAGCTTCAGATTTTCCCTGGCGGTCCGGCTCTGGCGGCGATCGGCGCCGATCGTGACGCGCTCGCGCCAGTCCTCCGGACGCTCGATCCCGGCGGCGTTCAGCAGTCCCGCGAAGAACGCTTCCCCCTCAGCCGAGCCCGGATCGGCCGCGGCCGCCGCCGCATCCTCGTAGCGGACCAGGTAGGCGCCCGTGCCCAGCCAGGCGGCGGCGTTGTGGGTGTAGATGTCGATCAGGGCCGGCGACTTCTGGTGAATGCCGAAGATCATCATGTTCAGGATGGCCTCGGCGGAGAACACGCCTGACTTCAGATGTTGGATGTTCTCCTGCTCGAACTCTTCCGAAACGAAGAACCGCGCCCGCGCCAGCACCCAGTCGTAGGGATCCCGCACCAGAAGGATGTGGCGGGCGAACCGGATGTTGGCCAGCGACTGGTCGCTGAACAGCAGATGGCCGCATGCCAGCTTCGGCTCGTGCGGATTGAAGGCGTCGAGGTGCAGATGCATGTTCGGAATCTGCACGAAGTCGCGATCGTGGTGCTGCTCGACCGGGACGAACATGCGCAGGATGTTGCGCAGCAGATGGGTCCCGCCCTTGGGGACGCTGTTGAGCAACACCGGCTGTTTCAGCGGCGCCTGACGGAAACGGGCGACCTCGCTGTTCAGCGTGTCCTTCAGGCCCTTGATCAAAGCCATGCGGCCTCCCCCTTGTGCGGCGGGCTGTCCGCCTGCGCAGCATTGTAGCGAAAACGGCAAGGGGCGGCGGATCGCTCCGCCGCCCCTGTCAGTATCTCCGACGGATCAGAAGGACTTGCTGACCCGCACGAAGGCGCGACGGCCGTAGTAGGCTTCCTGATACTGCGACGACAGGATGGAGTTGCCCTGCGTCCCGACCGCCGCGGCCGAGGCCGCCGGAGGCAGTTCGTCGAACAGGTTGGCGACGCCGCCGGCGATCGTCCAGCCGTCGGTCCAGCCGCCGCCATCCGCCTCATATGAGAGCGAGAGGCTGTGGAAACCGGTGAACTCGGCGTCCGCCTTCAGCTGGGTGCGGCGGCCGTCGATGGTCTGGAACAGCGACTGGCCGTTGCGGATGCGGTCCGGACGGTTGTCCTGGTTGCCGATCCAGTCGAAGCCCCAGAAGGCGGTCCACGGCCCGCGGCTCACCGTGGCGTTGATGTTGCCGACCAGTTCCGGATTACCGACGTCGCCAAGGAAGTCGGTGCCGAAGTCGGCGAACGTCGCCTGGTTCGATTCCAGCGTCCAGGTCGTCTGGGAGTCCAGCGTCAGCGTGCCCCAATCGAAATCGTGGAACCACCGTGCGGTGAAGTCCAGACCGCGGTTGTTCTGCTCGGCGATGTTCAGGAAGCTGTCGCGGACCTGCACGATGCTGCCGTCGAGCGCCGGATCGCGATCGAACTGGGCGCAGATCGGGTCGCTGGGGAAGTTCTCGGACAGATAGCAGGCCTGAAGGATGCCGGCCGCGCCGAGAACGTCGACCTGGTCCTCGATCTTGATCTCGAAATAGTCGACCGCGAGGCTCAGGTTGCTGTCCGGCGGGGTCAGCACCACGCCGATCACCGTGGCGGTCGACGTTTCGGGCTCCAGCACGCCCAGGCCGCCGCCGGTGACGACCTCCGCCGAGGAGACGCCGCCGTTGAAGTCGCCGGCCACGCCCCCGCCCGGACCCGCGGGGCTGGTGCAGTTCACGTAGAGCGGGTCGGTCGCCGACAGGGTGCCGTCGGCCACACGCTGGTCGAGGTTCAGGCAGGGATCGATGCTGCGCTGGTTGGCGAAGCTGGTCTGGTCCGCGAGATAGAGCTCGAACAGCGCCGGGGCGCGGAACGAGGTGCCATGCGTGGCGCGCAAGCGGATCGCGTCGCTCATCGCCCAGTTCAGGCCGACCTTGTAGGTGGTGGCGCTGCCCGACGTCTTGGTGTCGGTGTAACGGCCCGAGAGCGACAGATCGAGGCTCTGGACGTAGGGCATGTCCGCGAGCAGCGGCACAGCCAGTTCGGCATAGGCTTCGCGGGTGTCTTCCGTCCCCTCGGTGATGCCGGCGCCGGTCAAGCCCCAGCTGTTGTCAGCCAGGGTGACCTCGCCGGGGGTGTCGACGATTTCGTCCCGGCGCACGTGGAAGCCCAACGCGACACCGAGCGGACCGGCCGGCAGCTCGAACAGGTTTCCGGCCAGGGAGCCTTCCAGATAGGTCTGCTCGTAGATCGTGGTGCCGGTCTCCGTGTCGAACAGGAAGGCTCGCTCTTCCGGCGTCAGGTCGCCCCGCAGTACGCGCGGATCGGTGAAGTCCATGTCGATGCAGGCGCGCCCGCTGACCGGCAGGATGTCGCCGACGCACGAGCTGGTCTTGAAGTTGGTCGACGCCACCGCGTCATCGAGGATGACGTCGGAGGTGTATTCGCCGTCCGAGCGGCTGTACTGGGCGAAGACATCCCAGTTCCAGCCGTCCAGGAAGCCGCCGCCGATGTCGCCGCGCAGGCCCGCGACCAGCCGGGTGTAGTCCACCTTCTGCGACTGGTCGAAGTGATCGGTGACCGGGGTGGCGCTGAGAATGTTCAGGCCCGTGAAGCCGGTGACGGGGTCACCGCCTGCGCCGGGGCCGTAGTAGAAGTCGAGGAAGTCGGCGGTGAGGGTGTAGTTCCAGAACTGGCGATAGCTGTCCGTGCGGCTCTCACGGCGGTTCAGCAGGACCTCGGCGTAGGCCTCGACGCCGCCGCCCAGGTCGTAGGCGCCATCGACGAAGGCGGTGTAGCGCTCGGTCTCCGGGATGATCGATTCTTCGAGGGCGAACGGGTGGAGGTTGTTGACCACGGCGCGCGACGCGGCGTCGTAGTTTACGAGGTAGAAGCCCGCCGGCGCGTTCGGATAGAGGCCCACCGAGCCGTCGGTCGGCGGGATATAGTTGCCCAGGTCGCCGTCATAGTCGAACTGGAAGCGTCCGGCCCGGCCCGAGAAATCCGGCCCGTAGACGAACACCTGCCCCCACGTAAGGTCGTTGCAGGTCGGCTGGCCGGTGCGGGGGTCGATGCGGTCGGCGCGGATATTGGTGCCCGGCTCGAACACATACTGGTTGCGGCAGTGCAGGTAGTCGCGGTCACCCGCCGCCAGCTTCTCCTGCCGGTAATAGTCGCCGGAGATGTTGATGTAGCCCCGGTCAAACGTCGTGCCCCACGATCCGGAGACGTTGTATTGCTCGCCGCCGTCCTCGAACGGCATGCTGGCGAACGCCGCCATCTCTCCGCCGTCGCGGGCGCGCTCGGTGATCAGGTTGACAACGCCGGCCACGGCGTCGGAGCCGTAGATCGACGAGGCGCCATCCTTCAGCACGTCAATGCGGTTGATGGCCGACTGCGGGATGACATTAAGATCGAAGGCCGAGACCCCGCCGCGGGTGCCGGCGGGTCCGGCGCGGCGGCCGTTCAGCAGCACCAGGGTGCGGTTGGCCCCGAGACCACGCAGGGAGATCGTCGCCGCGCCCGGACCACCGTCGGTCACGAAGGCGCTGGAGATGGTCGAGTTCACCTGGGGCGAACCGGCCGCCAGCGTCGACGACTGCAGCAGCTGCGCCGTGTCGCTGAGCCCGCGCTGTTCGGCGCGCTCGGCCGTCAGCACCTGGATCGGCGATGAACTGGTGAATTCGTTCTGCGGGATGCGCGAGCCGGTGACGATGACGTCGCCGACCTGGGCTTCCTCCTGCGCTTCTCCCTCGTTCTGGGGGACCGGCTGCGCGTCCTGCGGGGTGGCGGGCTCCTGCGCGAAGGCCGGAGCGGCGAGCATCAGGGCGGCGAAGACCCCGCCCGCAAGGGCGGAGGTGTCACGCAGGCGTGTACGGATAGACATCGGGAGAAATACTCGCTGGTGCAGAAGGTTGGCTGTCAGACTACGAACCGTCGGGCGGACTTTACAACCCGTTCCGACGCAATTCCGCCTCTGATGCGACAATGGGGCAACGAAATGCGACAGGACTTGGGCAAGGCGGAGCTGTTCGTCACAATGATCAAGCCTTCCAGGCCGTTCGCCTTGTCGCACCGATGATGGATGGACGCCCGGGCGTCGCCTTGCGTCGGCGCCCATGATCACGCGGCGGATGTCCGGCAGTGCGGAACGCCGGCCCTGTCGCGCGCATTTCGCCTTGCTCCCCCGCTCCCCCGTCTTTAGACCGGCCGCTTAGCCAACAACCCGAACCACCCCCCGCGCCGACCGCCGGCTGGCGCCGGGTCCGCGCGCGCGAGGAGACCAGCCGCCTTGACCGATGACGCCGTCCCTCACGAAGAGCGTGACGCCATGGTCCGGGCGTCGCTGGCGGCGCAGGGCGACAGCGGGATCACGCCGCGGCACACCCTGTTCTACTTCTACGGCGACGGGGCGCACGACGACCTGAACGAGGTGGCTCGACGCGCCGGCTTCCTGACCCGGGGCCAGGACGACTGCACGATCCTCGAGACCACAATAGCCGTGGACGAAGCCTCGTTCTCGCCCGTTTCCGACATGATGCAATCCTGGGCCGCGGCCTTCCAGCTCGACTACGACGGCTGGGAATGCGCGGTCGTGACGAACTGAAAGTGCTTTAGACCCAATGCCCAAGCGCACCGACATCCAGTCCATCCTGATCATCGGGGCGGGGCCGATCGTGATCGGGCAGGCGTGCGAATTCGACTATTCGGGCGTGCAGGCGTGCAAGGCGCTGAAGGCGGAGGGGTACCGGGTCATCCTGGTCAACTCCAACCCGGCCACGATCATGACCGACCCGGAGGTGGCCGACGCGACCTATATCGAGCCGATCACGCCCGAGATGGTCGAGAAGATCATCGCCAAGGAGCGGCCGGACGCCCTGCTGCCGACCATGGGCGGCCAGACGGCGCTCAACACCGCCCTGGCGCTGGAGCAGTCAGGCGCGCTGGAGCGCTACGGCGTCGAGATGATCGGGGCCCGCGCCGAGGTCATCGACAAGGCCGAGGACCGCCAGAAATTCCGCGACGCCATGGACAAGCTGGGCCTCGAGAGCCCGCGCTCCAAGGCGATCCACCACATCGACGAGGCCGACGACGCCCTCGCCTTCGTCGGCCTGCCGGCCATCATCCGTCCCAGCTTCACCCTCGCCGGCACCGGCGGCGGCATCGCCTACAATGTCGAGGAATTCCGCGAGATCGTGGAGCGCGGGCTGGATCTGAGCCCGACCACCGAGGTGCTGATCGAGGAGAGCGTGCTCGGCTGGAAGGAGTACGAGATGGAGGTGGTCCGCGACAAGGCGGACAACTGCATCATCATCTGCTCGATCGAGAACGTGGACCCGATGGGCGTCCACACCGGCGACTCCATCACCGTCGCCCCCGCCCTGACGCTGACCGACAAGGAATATCAGCGGATGCGGACGGGCTCGATCAACGTGCTGCGCGAGATCGGGGTCGAGACCGGCGGATCGAACGTGCAGTGGGCCATCAATCCGAAGGACGGCCGCATGGTCGTCATCGAGATGAATCCGCGCGTCTCGCGCTCCTCCGCCCTGGCCTCGAAGGCCACCGGCTTCCCGATCGCCAAGGTCGCGGCCCGGCTGGCCGTGGGCTACACGCTGGACGAGTTGCAGAACGACATCACCCAGGTGACCCCGGCGTCGTTCGAGCCGTCGATCGACTACGTCGTCACCAAGATCCCGCGCTTCGCCTTCGAGAAATACCCCGGCGCCGAGGCGACCCTGTCGACCTCGATGAAGTCGGTCGGCGAGGTCATGGCCATCGGCCGCACCTTCCAGGAGTCGATGCAGAAGGCGCTGCGCGGTCTGGAGACCGGCCTGACCGGCTTCAACGAGATCGAGATCGACGGCGTCGCCGACGTGGAGGACGACGCCTCGGCCCGCGCGGCGGTGGTTCGCGCCCTCGGCCAGCCGACGCCGGACCGCATCCGCGTCATCGCCCAGGCCTTCCGCCACGGCCTGACCGTCGAGGAGGTGCAGGCCGCCTGTTCCTACGAGCCGTGGTTCCTGCGCCAGATCGCCGACATCGTGCGCACCGAAGGCCACATCCGGGTGCAGGGCCTGCCGACCGAGGCGACCGCCTTCCGCCGGCTGAAGTCCAAGGGCTTCTCGGACGCCCGTCTCGCCCAGCTGACGGGAACCACAGAGGCCCAGGTGCGCAAGGTCCGCCGCGGCCTCGGCGTCCGTCCGGTGTTCAAGCGCATCGACACCTGCGCGGCCGAGTTCGCCTCGGCCACGGCCTATATGTATTCGACCTACGAGACCGGCGCCCTGGGCCAGGTCCCGGCCTGCGAGGCGGAGCCAAGCGACAGAAAGAAGGCGATCATCCTTGGCGGCGGCCCGAACCGCATCGGGCAGGGCATCGAGTTCGACTACTGCTGCTGCCACGCGGCCTTCGCCTTCGACGACATCGGCGTCGAGTCGATCATGGTCAACTGCAACCCGGAGACGGTGTCGACCGACTACGACACCTCTGATCGCCTCTACTTCGAACCGCTGACCGGCGAGGACGTGCTGGAGCTGATCGACGTCGAGCGCTCGAAGGGCGAGCTGCTGGGCGTGGTGGTGCAGTTCGGCGGGCAGACGCCGCTGAAGCTGGCGCATGCGCTGCAGGCCGACGGCGTGCCGATCCTCGGCACCAGCGTCGACTCGATCGACCTGGCCGAGGATCGCGAGCGCTTCCAGCGGATGCTCAACGACATCGGCCTGATGCAGCCGCCCAACGCGCTCGCTCGCTCGGCCGAAGAGGCCGCGGCCAAGGCCGAGGAGGTCGGCTATCCGGTGGTGCTGCGCCCGTCCTACGTGTTGGGCGGCCGCGGCATGATGATCGTCCACGACCGCGAGCAGCTGGACCGTTACGTGCACGAGGCCATGCGGGTGTCGGGCGACGACCCCGTGCTCATCGACCACTATCTGAACCGCGCCACCGAGGTCGACGTCGACGCCCTGTGCGACGACGAGACGGTGTTCGTGGCCGGGGTGTTGGAGCACATCGAGGAGGCCGGCGTGCACTCGGGCGACAGCGCCTGCTCCATGCCGCCGCACTCGCTGCGTCCCGACACGGTGGCCGAGCTGAAGCGCCAGACCGAGGCCATGGCCCGGGCCCTCAAGGTGCGCGGTCTGATGAACGTGCAGTTCGCCATCGAGGAGCCGCACTCGGCCGAGCCGCGCATCTTCGTGCTCGAGGTCAATCCGCGGGCCAGCCGCACCGCCCCCTTCGTGGCCAAGACCATGGGCGCGCCCATCGCGGCCATCGCCGCCAAGGTCATGGCCGGCGTGCCGCTGAAATCCTTTGGCCTCGCCGACGCGCCCTACGACCACATCGCGGTCAAGGAAGCCGTCTTCCCCTTCGCCCGCTTCGCCGGCGTCGACACGGTGCTGGGGCCGGAGATGCGCTCGACCGGCGAGGTCATGGGCCTGGACTGGAAACGCGAGGGCGAGGCCGATATGGCGCCCGCCTTCGCCCGCGCCTTCGCCAAGAGCCAGATCGGCGGCGGCACCCTGCTGCCGACCGGCGGCTGCGCCTTCCTGTCGGTCAAGGACGGCGACAAGCCGTTCGTGCTCGACGCCGCGCGCGCCCTGCTCGATGAGGGCTTCACCCTGATCGCCACCGGCGGCACCCACGCCTTCCTCGAAAGTGAGGGTTTGCCGGTCGGCCATGTGAAGAAGGTGCTGGAGGGCCGGCCGCACATCGTCGACGCGATGAAGAACGGCGAGGTGCAGCTGGTCATCAACACCACCGAGGGCAAGCAGTCGCTGCAGGACAGCTTCAGCCTGCGCCGGACCGCGCTGATGATGAAGATCCCCTACTACACCACCATCCCCGCGGCGTTCGCGGCCGCGCGGGCCATCGCCGCCATCAAGGCCGGCGACCTGGATGTGCGGCCGGTGCAGGATTACGGTTGAGAGCCGAACGGGGGGAGACCGAATGAGAACGACGCTGCTCATCCTGGCTGCGGCGACCAGCCTGATCGCCGGTCAGGTTCTGGCGCATGAGGATGCGACGCCGCCGATGTCGGCGGCGGCGCTCGAGCAAACCCGGCCGCGCACCGACGCCTTCTTCCAGACCTTGCGCGCCGGCGATCCGACCAAGGCGTATCGCGACCTGTTCGCCGGCACGCTGCTGGAGACGACCAAGGCGGCCGAGGTGAATACGCTCATCACCCAGACGCAGACCTTGCTGGACGCCTATGGGACCCTGGTCGACTGGACCGTTCTGCGCAGTGACTGCCTGAGCCCCACGCTGTGCCGGATCGGCTATCAGGTCGACATGAAGAACGGACCGATGTTCGTCTTCCTGCTGATGCACCGCCGGGCGGGGGAGTGGTACCCGCACTGGATTTACGTCACCGATATCGCCCAGCCGCTGTTCGAGGTGAACTGAGGCGGCGGGCCAAACCGGACGGCTCAGATGCCCGCCGCCGGGTCGGGGGCGGCGTCGGCGTCCCTCCCCTCCACGATCCGCGCCGCGGCCAGATCGCCGGTGACATTGCCGATGGTGCGGAAGATGTCGGGGATGACCTCGACGGCCAGCAGCAGGGGCAGGACCTGGATCGGCACGCCCATGGCCAGGCAGATCGGGGCCACCGAGACGAAGAAGCTGATCTGGCCTGGCAGGCCGACCGAGCCGATGGAGATGGCGATAGCCGTGAGCCCGCCGGCGATCCAGGCGGCCGGGCCGAGATCGACCCCATGCAGGTGGGCGACGTAGATGACCACGGCGAGGTTGGCGACCGGGCTGGTGATGCGGAACACCGCCACGGCCAGCGGCAGGACGAGGCCCGCCGTCGGCGTCGAGACGCCCAGCGCCAGCCGCGCCTGCTCGACCATGGCGGGCAGGCTGGCCAGCGAGGACTGGGTGGAGAAGGCGACCACCTGGGCCGGGATGATGCCTTGGGCGAAGCGCGCCAGGCCGATGCGGCCCCACGGGACGACGACGGCGTAGATCAGCACGATCAGGCCGATCTGGGCCAGGACGACCATCGAAACATAGTGGCCAAGGGTGCCTAGGGCGCCGAGGCCGGCGTTCAGCCCCACCCCCATCGACAGGGCGAAGACCCCGATCGGGGCGGCCAGCAGGACCCAGTGGACAATGGTGATCATCGTGGCGGACACCGACTCGAAGAACTCGACCAGCGGCACACGGCGGCTGGGCCCGAGGCGGGTGACGGCGAATCCGAAGGCAATGGCGAAGACGACGACGCCGAGAATGTTGTCCTCGACGGCCGCCCGTACCGGATTGGCCGGGGCCAGACCGGCGATGAAGGCTGCGAGCCCGCCCCCGGCCGCGCTCTCGCGCACCACGGCGGCGTCGGGCGCGCCCGCGAGCAGGGCGGCCGCGCCGGCCGGGTCGATCGGCCAGATCAGATGAAGGGCTTCGTTGGCGATGATGGCGTAGACCGTGGCCCCGAGCAGCAGCACGGCGAACACCATCAGCGCCTTCAGCGCCCGCCGCCCGGTCGCCGCGGCGTCGGCGATCGAGGCGATGCCGGTCACCACCAGGCTGAAGACCAGCGGGATGATGGTCATCTTCAGGGCGTTGAGCCACAGCGTGCCGATCGAGCCGATCAGGTCGGCGGTCCCCGCGCCTCCGGGCAGGCCCAGGGCCTCCGCCGCGGCCCCCGCGAACAGGCCGGCCACCAGGGCGACCAGCACCCAAAGGCTGAGGGATCGGAGCGTGCGGCGAAGTCGGGAAGCGGCCATCGGGCGAAGCTAGGGACGCGCCGCGGCTTTGGCCATAGCTCCCGGGCGGTGGCGTGAACGATCCTTAACTCGACCCCGGGGCGCCCGGCTCGCAAGCTGGGCCGTTGCAGGATGCAGGAGGCTCCCATGCGGCGGATGCGGACGGGGATCGGCTTCTACCTTCTGGTCTTCGCGGCGGGGTTCGTCACCTTCGCCCTGCACGAGGGCGGCCACTGGCTGGCGGCGCAGCTGCTGGGCTACGACGGCTACTTCAGCCTCAACCGGGCGGGCGCGCGCGACACGGTCGGCGGGACCCACATGGTGTTCATCACCGCCGCGGGGCCGGCGGTCACCCTGCTCCAGGGCGTCCTCGCCTTCGCCTTGGTGTGGGCCCAGCGCAGCACGGCGGCCTGGGTCTTCCTGTTCTGGGCCGCCTTCATGCGTCTGATGGCGACCGCCATCAGCCTCTGGAATCCGAACGATGAGGCGCGGCTGAGCGAGCATTTCGGGCTCGGAACCTGGACCCTCCCGGCGGTCGTGACCCTCGTCCTGCTGGGCCTGCTGGCCGCCGGCAGCCGCCGGGTCGGCGCGGGCTGGAAGGCGCTGGGACTGTCGTGGCTGGTCGCCTCGGCGGCGATCACCGTCATCGTGTTCAGCGGGCTGTAACCCCCTGCAGGGCGGCCGCGGCGGCATCGGCCGCCCGCTCCAGCTCCGCTTCGTCGAGGGAGTCGACGGAGACCGTGGCCAACCGCTCGCGCGCCCCCACCCCGCCCTGACGGCGATAGGAAGGGTCGTAGTGACGCACGATCAGCTTGTTCGCCAGCGCCAGCCGGTCGCCGGCGGCGGCCAAGGCCCGCCAGGCGGCGATCGTCTCCTTCGAGACATGCCGCGGCAGGCGGGTCAGGGCCGCGTCGATGGCGGCGTCGTCGAGGCCGGCGTAGTCGCGCACGGTGCGGGCGGCGCGGACCTCGACCGGCGACTCCAGGCGGATCGTCGGAGCCTCGGACATGGCCGCCCACAGCGACGGCGGGATCACGCGGGCGCCGATCTTCGAGCTCTCGGCCTCGACCACCACGGGCCGCGCCGGATCGAGGCGGGACAGGGCGTCGTGCAGCCGGCTCTCGAAGGCCTTCTGCGACGGCTGCCCCCCGGGCATGGCCCCGAACAGCGAGCCGCGGTGGGCCGCCAGCGCCTCGAGATCCAGCGTCTGGATCCCGCGGGCGGCGAGCGCCCCGAGCAGGGCGGTCTTGCCGGCCCCGGTCGGGCCGTCCAGCAGGATCAGCCGGTGCGGCAGTGCGTCATCATACAGCGCCGCCTTCACCTGCCGCCGCCAGGTCTGGTAACCGCCGTCCAGCACCGTCACCGGCCAGCCGACATGGTCCATCACCGTGGCCATGGCCCCCGACCGCTGGCCGCCCCGCCAGCAGTGGACCAGCGGCCGGAACGACCCGTCCCGGTCGCCCAGCGCCCCTTCCAGATGAGCGGCGATGTTGCGCGCCACCATGGCGGCGCCGCTGCGGCGGGCGAGGAATTTCGAGCCCTGAACGTACTCCGTCCCGACCGCCGCGCGCTGGGCGTCGTCCAGAACCGGCAGGTTGATCGCACCCGGGATGTGGTCCAGCGCGAACTCGGCCGGGCTGCGCACGTCGATCACGGCGTCGAAGCCGTCGCGGGCGGCCGGCGACAGGTCGGTGGTCCGGCGGATCATCCGACGACGCGGACCCGCGGCGGGCCCTCGACGACCCGGCCGACGACGTCGAAGCCGGTCCCGTTGATCCGGGCGAAAGCGGCGAGCGCCTCGACCTCGGCCTCCGCCACGGCGATGAGCAGGCCGCCGGAGGTCTGGGGGTCGGTGAGCAGGTCGCGCCGCCACGGGTCAAGGCCGTCGGGCAGGTCCACGTCGTGGCCGTAGCTGGCCCAGTTGCGGGTCGAGGCGCCGGTGCGCACCCCGGCCTCGAGCAGCTCGCGCACGCCCGGCAGCACCGGCGGTCCCGCGCCGATCTCGACCGTCGCCCCGGCCCCGCGCGCCATCTCCAGCGCGTGGCCCAGCAGGCCGAAGCCGGTGACGTCGGTGACCGCGTGCACCTCCGGCCTTCCCGCCAGCTTGGCCCCGAAGCTGTTCAGCCGCGTGGTCGAGTCCTTCAGCGCCCGGTAGCCGTCCTGGCTGAGCCGCCCCTGCTTGAAGGCGGCGCTGAGCACGCCGACCCCGAGCGGCTTGGTCAACACCAGTACGTCGCCGGGCCTCGCCCCGCGGTTGGTCAGCACCTGGTCTGGATGCACCAGGCCCAGGGCGACGAGGCCGTAGATCGGCTCGACGCTGTCGATCGAATGGCCGCCGGCGACCGGCACGCCCGCCGCGGTGCAGGCGGCCGCCCCGCCCTGCAGGATGCGGCCGATGGTGCGCGGCGACAGCACATTGACCGGCATGCCGACGATGGCCAGCGCGAAGATCGGCGTCCCGCCCATGGCGTAGACGTCGGACAGGGCGTTGGTGGCCGCGATCTCGCCGAAGTGGAACGGGTCGTCGACCACCGGCATGAAGAAGTCCGTGGTGGCGATCAGCGCCTGCCGGTCGTTCAGCCGCCAGACGGCTGCGTCGTCCGAGGTCTCGGTCCCCACCAGCAGGTCGGCGAAGGGCGCGACCGGCGGCATCCGCTTCAGGATGTCCTGCAGCACCGCCGGCGCGATCTTGCAGCCGCAGCCGCCGCCGTGGGCGAGGGAGGTCAGGCGGGGTTCTTCGGCGTCGCTCATAGCCCCGGCTTAGGGCCAAACCGGGCGTGAACTCAACAGATGCGCAAGCGGGCGGCGAGGCTGACATCCGGCTGGACCGACGCCACGTAAACCGAGCTTACTGCGCGCGGCACAAGCGGAGCCATCGCCATGATCACCGTCCATCACCTGAACGATTCCCGCTCGCAGCGGGTGCTGTGGCTGCTGGAGGAGCTGGGCCTTTCCTATGAGGTGAAGCGCTATCAGCGCGACCCACGCACCCTGTGGGCGCCTCCGGAGCTGCGGGCCGTGCATCCGCTGGGCAAGTCGCCGGTGCTGGAGGACGGGGCGGTCAAGGTCGCCGAGACCGGGGCCATCGTCGAATACCTGCTGGAGACCCACGGCGGCTCGGCCCTGCGGCCGGCGCAGGGAACCGAAGAGGCCCGGCGCTTCACCTACTGGCTGCACTACGCCGAGGGCTCGGCGATGACCCCGCTGTTGCTGAAACTGATCTTCAGCCAGATCCCGAAGCGGACGCCCCGGCTGATCCGGCCGGCCGCCAAGGCCATTTCGCGGACCATGGACGCGCGCATGATCGATCCGCAGATCGCCGCCCACACCGCCTTCTGGGAGGCCGAGCTGGCGCGCTCCGAATGGTTCGCCGGCGACGCCTTCTCGGCCGCCGACATCATGATGAGCTTCCCGGTCGAGGCGGCCGGCAGCCGCATCGGCTACGGACCCGACAAGCCGCGTCTGAAGGCCTTCCTCGAGCGCATCCACGCGCGACCGGCCTGGCAGAGAGCTCTGGAGCGGGGCGGGCCGTACAGCTACGCCTAGTCGCGGGCGGCTCGCGGCGCCGATGCCACACAGCCCCGAAACCGGCCCGGGACGCCTCAGCGGAGCCGCAACCCCCGCGCGTCCAACCCGTTAACGCGGCATGCGCCTGAAAACCGTCCAAGCCGTCGCCGCGCTCGCGGCCGCCGTCGCCTTCATTCTGGCCTTCATGGCGGCCGGCGTGCTGCTCCTGTCCGCCCTGTTCATGGCCGTGGGCCTGGCCGCCGTCGCCTGGCTGGCGTGGAGCCTGATCCGCCAGGTCCGCGCCCGCGAGCGCCGCCGCGCTTCATCGCGCCCCGTTTGACCGTCGGGAATCAGGGGCCTTGAACCTTCGGTCGGGGCGTCCTACCCTCTTGGGCCGGTCGCCTGCGCCCAGCGATCTCTGTGCCGAGTCAGTCTTCATTCGGGCTAGCCAAGAAATTCACGACATATGGAAAAAGTGCCGATGACGGCCGAGGGCTATCGCGTCCTCGACGATCAGCTGAAGCAATTGAAGTCGGTCGAACGGCCGAACGTGATCGCGGCCATTTCCGAGGCCCGCGAGCACGGCGACCTGTCCGAAAACGCCGAATATCATGCGGCGAAGGAGCGTCAGGGCTGGATCGAGGGCCAGATCGCCGAGATCGAGGACGAGATCAGCCGCGCCCAGGTCATCGACGTCTCGAAGCTCAGCGGCGACCAGGTGAAATTCGGCGCGACCGTCACCGTCGTGGACGAGGACACCGAGGAAGAGGGCACCTACCAGATCGTCGGCGAACACGAGGCCGACGTGAAGGCGGGCAAGATCTCCGTCGCCTCGCCGATCGCCCGCGCCATGATCTCCAAGGAGGTCGGCGACGTGGTCGAGGTCAACACGCCCGGCGGCGTGAAGGCCTACGAAATCCTCAAGGTCGAGTGGAAATAGGCCGATGACCGCCCCGTCCGGAACGCGCCCGCCTCTGGTGTCGCACGTTTCGGTCGGCGTCACCGACCTGTACCGGGCCGGCGTCTTCTACGACGCCGTGCTGGCCGTGGTCGGGGCGCGCCGGATCATGGAGCACGGCGCCGGCATCGGCTGGGGCCGCGCCTTCCCCGAGTTCTGGGCCAACCTGCCGCGAGACCACCGCGGCGCCGCCGTCGCCGGCGTCGGGGCTCACGTCTGTTTCAACGCCGCCGACCCGGAGGCCGTGGTCGCCTTCTACGAGGCCGGCCTGACGGCGGGCGGCTTTGGCGACGGCGCGCCCGGCCCGCGTCCTGAATACGCCCCCGGCTACTACGCCGCCTTCCTGCGCGATCCGGACGGCAACAAGGTCGAGGCCATGTGCTGGATCCCCCGTCCCGACCCGGCGTGACCGCGCCCCTGTCCATCTGGGTCGTCTCCGACGGCCGCGCCGGCATCGAGAACCAGGCCCTCGGACTGGCCGAGGCCGTGGGGCGGCTGACGCCCGCCGAGCTCACCGTCAAACGCATCCGCTGGCGCCGCGCCTTCGACCGCCTGCCGTCGGCGCTGAAGGCCGGATGGATGCTGGACCCGGCCTCCTCCGATCCGGTCCGGCCGGCGCCCGGCGAGGCCTGGCCTGACCTGTGGATCGCCGCCGGGCGCGCCACCCTGCCGCTGTCGGCGCGGGCGAAGGCCCGGTCAGCCGGCCGCACCTTCGTGATCCAGGCCCAGGACCCGCGCTGGCGCACCGCCGCCTACGACCTGGTGGTCGCGCCCGCCCATGACCGGCTGGAGGGCCCGAACGTCCTGTCGATCACCGGCTCCCCCCACCGGGTGACCGCCGCACGGCTGGCCGAGGGCGCCGCCGCCTTCGCCAACCGGCTGGAGCCCCTGCCCCGCCCGCGCGTCGCCGCCCTGATCGGCGGCCGCTCGATGGCCTTCGACCTGCCCGAGGTCCACGCCGCGGAGCTGGCGGACCGGATCGCGCAGGCGGTCGCGGGCGCCGGAGGCTCGCTGATGCTGACCTTCTCGCGGCGCACGCCCGATGCGGCGAAGCAGGTGATAACCACCCGTCTGGCCGGCCTGCCGGGGCTGATCTGGGACGGCGAGGGCCCCAACCCCTACTTCGCCTTCCTGCACTACGCCGACCATGTGCTGGTCACCGAGGACAGCGCCAACATGGCCGCCGAGGCCGCCTCGACCGGCCGGCCGGTGCACATCCTGCCGATGATCCCGCTCAAGCCCGCCGGCAAGTTCGCCCGCCTGCACGCCGACCTGCGCGCCCGCAGCGCGGCGCGGCCTTTCGACGGCACGCTGGACGGCTGGAGCTACGAGCCGCTCAACGAGACAGAGCGGGCGGCGCGAACGGTGCTGGAGCAGATGGGCCGCCGGCCTTCCCTCTCCGCCTTCCGGGATGGGGGCCGCTAGTCGCCGCCGCCGTCGGCACCGCCGTCCCCGCCGTCGGGGTCATGGCGATGGTCAGGTCCATCGGAGGCCCCCGGCCCTTCCCCGCCCTTGCGCTTGCGACTCTCGTCCATGGCCAGACCGATAGCGACGCCGATGGCGATGCCTGCGCCCATGCCGACGGCCAGATTGTCCATGGCCACGCCGATCGCGGCGCCTATGGCCACGCCCAGGGCGATGCCGACGCCCAGATGGCTGCTGCGCCCTTCCATATCTGACTCCCGGTTGCGTGACTGGCGAAGCCCAGACTAGCATCAAGCCATGATGATCACACTCCTCGCCCTCGCCGCCCTGGCCGGCGCCCCTCACCCGCCTACCGTTCAGGAGCCGGTCTACACGCCCGATCACATCCGCGAAGGTTGCGGCTATGTGGCCGGCACCGACCACCTGTTCCCGATCGAGATCGGCCTCTTCTACGACGGCGATCCGCCGTTCGCGGACCAGTTCGGCCAGTCCGTCCGGGTCAACGGTCGCTGGACCCATCCTGAGCGCAGTCCCTACACCCTCGCGCCGATGGCCCGGTGGTATCGCGACAACCTGCCGATCACCGTGCGTGGACGCGAGTACGTCAAGTACGGCCTGCCCCGCGTCCTCGGCCTCGAGGAAGTCGAGTGGATCGACGAACTCGACGGTCTCGCCATCGCCGCCGAGCGCGGAAACGCGGCTCCCGAAGTGATCTACGTCCTCGTCCAGCCCGCCGACTGCGGCTTCCAGCCCTACCAGCGAAAGGTCTGAGACCCTCCCCTTTGGCGGAATCAGCGCCTAGATAGGCGCATGAGCACTCCCCGCACCGTCCGCGTCGCCATCATCGGGTCCGGCCCCGCCGGCTGGACCGCCGCCATCTACGCCGCCCGCGCCATGCTGAACCCGGTGGTCATCGCCGGCCTGCAGCCCGGCGG
>JAEYUE010000139.1 GCA_023433655.1 Pseudomonadota bacterium
CGGTCGCAGTCCGTCACCCCCCAGCGGCGCAGCACCGCCGGATCGGTTTCAGGCGTCACATCAAGGCGTTGGCGGAAGGTCTGTTCGGGGCGTTCGGGCAGCGGCCGCATCGACTCGTCTCCGTGATGCGTCCCGATGGCGCAGGCGGCCCGCGGCGTCGTTGCGCTCGCACAATCAAGCCCGCGCCGGAATCGGTCAGCCTCGGCCGGAAAGGAGACCCTTCATGGCGTTCGACAATCCCCTCGCGGCCGACATCTGGTCCAGCAAGTACCGCTTCCGCCCCAGGGACGGCGTCGGCGACGATTCCGTCGAGCAGACCTGGGCGCGCGTCGCCGCCGCCGTCGCCGAGGCGGAGGCGCCCAAGGCCCGGCGGCAATGGCGCGACCGCTTCGCCGACGCCCTGTCGGACTTCCAGTTCCTGCCGGCGGGGCGGATCATGGCCGGCGCCGGCACCGGGCGGAACGTGACCCTGTTCAACTGCTTCGTCATGGGCGCGGTGCCCGACGACCTCGGCGGCATCTTCGAGGCCGTGCGCGAGGCGGCCGTGACCATGCAGCAGGGCGGCGGCGTGGGCATGGACTTCTCCACCATCCGCCCCTCGGGGGCGCCGGTGAACGGGGTCGGCGCCGACGCCTCCGGCCCGCTCAGCTTCATGGACGTGTGGGACTCCATGTGCCGCACCATCCTGTCGGCCGGGCAGCGGCGCGGCGCCATGATGGGCTGCCTGCGCATCGACCACCCCGACATCGAGGCCTTCATCGACGCCAAGCGCGACCCGGCGCGGCTGCGCAATTTCAACGTCTCGGTTCTGGTCCCCGACGCCTTCATGGAGACGCTGCAGGCCGACGCCGACTGGCCCCTCGTGTTCGGCGGCCAGACCTTCCGCACCGTCCGCGCCCGCGACCTCTGGAACCGGCTGATGCAGGCCACCTACGACGTGGCCGAGCCAGGCGTCATCTTCGTCGACCGGGTCAACGCCCAAAACAACCTCGCCCACTGCGAGACGATCTCGGCCTCCAACCCCTGCGGGGAGCAGATGCTGCCGCCCTACGGCGCCTGCCTGCTGGGCTCGATCAATCTCGCCCGCCTTGTGCCCACGCCATTCGAACCCGGCGCCGCCCTCGACGAGGAACGCCTGGGGGAACTGACCCGCACGGCGATCCGCTTCCTCGACAACGTCATCGACGTCTCCCGCTTCCCGCTGGAGCAGCAGGACGCCGAGGCCAGGGCCAAGCGGCGCATCGGCCTCGGCGTCACCGGCCTGGCCGACGCCCTGGTGTTCTGCGGCGTCCGCTACGGCACGCAGGAGGCCGCCGACCTGACCCGGCGCTGGCTCGGCGTGATCAAGCGCGAGGCCTACCGCGCCTCGGCCGAGCTGGCCGCCGAGAAGGGCCCCTTCCCCCTGTGGGATCCGGTCATGCTCGACACCCCCAACCTGAAGGGCCTGGACGACGAGACCCGCGCCCTGATCGCCCGGCACGGCCTGCGCAACGGCTGCCTGACCTCGATCGCCCCGACCGGCACCACCTCGCTGATGGCCGGCAACGTCTCCTCCGGGATCGAGCCGGTGTTCGCCTTCGCCTACACCCGCAAGGTGCTGCAGCCGGACGGCTCGAAGCGCGAGGAGGCCGTCGAGGACTACGCGCTCACCGTCTGGAAGCGGCTGCACGGCGACGCCCCGCCGCCCGGGGACGCCTTCGTCACCGCCCAGACCCTGACCCCCGCTGATCACCTGCGCATGCAGGCGGCGGCCCAGGAGGTCATCGACAGCTCCATCTCCAAGACCGTCAACTGTCCCGAGGACATCGCCTTCGACGCCTTCGCCGACGTCTACGTCGAGGGCTGGAAGCTGGGCTGCAAGGGCCTGACCACCTACCGGCCCAACGCCGTCACCGGCTCGGTCCTGTCGGCCGCGCCGGCCGCGCCCGCCGAGCCGCCCGCCCCCGCCGGCCCGCCGAGCGAGCTCACGCTCAGCCCCCGACCGGAGTCGCTCGCCGGCGCCACCTACAAGATCAAATGGCCCGACAGTCCGCACGCCGTCTACGTCACCCTCAACGACGTCGATGGCGGCGACGGCCCGCGCCCGTTTGAAATCTTCATCAACTCCAAGAACATGGAGCACTACGCCTGGACCCTGGGCCTGACCCGGATGATTTCGGCGGTGTTCCGGCGCGGCGGCGACGTGTCGTTCGTGGCCGAGGAGCTCAAGGCGGTGTTCGATCCGCGCGGCGGCGGCTGGATGAACGGTCGCTACGTCCCGTCCCTGCTGGCGGCCATCGGCGGAGTCATCGAGCGCCACCTGGCCCGCGACGCCGAGGCCTGCGCCGCGCACGTCCACGAGGCGGTCCACGTCCCGGCGGAAACCGCGGCCCCCATGTCGAAGATCTGCTGCCCCAAATGCGGGGCCGTCGGCCTGGTGCGCAAGGAAGGCTGCGACACCTGTTTCGAGTGCGGCTATTCGAAATGCGGCTGAGCCGGTGGCGGGGCGGCTCGTCCGCCCCCCCACCGCCGCTCAGTAGCGGTACTCCAGGCTCAGCCACGCCTTGTCCGTGTCGGGGAAGGCCGGGTGATCGCTCTCGAACCGCGCCGCCTTCGCCTCGACAGACCAGTGGGCGTCGATCGGCGCCGAGACTGACAGGTCAATTTCGCGACCGAGCCGGAATTCCCCATCGGCGTCATGGAACACATGCGCCTCGGCCGTCAGCTTCACGGCGCGCCCGAACGCCGGCCGGTTCAGGGATCCGCGCAGGAAGGCGTCGCTGACCCCGAAGGCCGGGGTGGTGGTGATCACATCCGACCAGCCGAGGTAGCCGTGCCCGGTCCCCAGCGGGGTCTGGAAGCCCGAGGCGCCGTCGCCGTCGAAGCGCTCGTAGCCCGCGGCGACCGACCACTTCGCCGACTGGAGTCCGGCCGAGGCGGCCACGAAGTCGAGGCGGTAGTCGGCCGGGTTGGCGCCGTTGTCTGTCTGCACGGCGTACTCGCCCGACCACGTCGCCGACAGGCCTTCGCGCACCGGCCGCGCCCCCGTCAGCCGCAGGCCGAACGTCGTCGACGACATCGCCGCGGCGTTGTCCAGATCGATGTCCAGACCGAAGCCGGCCAGCCGGCCCAGCGGCGTGTCCGTCTCCAGCTGCAGCAGGTGGATGTCGCCGCGCCAGACGCCCTGCGGATGCTCGTGGCCCAGCGGCCGCTGCACCCGGTCGGCGAAGACGTACGTCGTGGTCACCGGCTCGAACGCCGTGCTGGTCACCCGCACCGCGTCGAAGGTCTGCTCGTTCTGACGCCATCCGACGTTGCCGACGAAGCGGCTGTTGCCGACGATCAGCCGCTGCCGGCCCACGACCACCTCGGTGTCCGGCAATCCTGTCCAGCGGAGCTGCGCCCGGTTCAGCTCCAGCGTCTCCCCGTCCGGCACGGCCGGCCGTCCCGGGACCGGATCGACCGGGGCCGAGTAGCGGTCGTCGAGCACCGCCACCCCCTCGCCTTCGACCAGCAGCTGGAAGCGGTTCACCGTCGGCGACCGCCAGCCCAGCCGGGCCCGCAGCGTCAGGGCGTGGGCCTGTTCGGCGAAGCCCTGCTGGTCAACGAATTCGCTGCGTAGCCGGCTTTCGAACAGGACGCGCGCGCCGCTGTCGTCCGGCGTCTGGGCGGCGACTGCGGCGGGCAGAAAGAAGGCCGCCATGGCGGCGGCCGATGCGGCCTTGATCATGGCCTCGTCTCCGAAAGAAAAAATGCGGCCGCCGGAGCCATCCCCGGCGGCCGCTCGCCGCAATGCCGCGGCTAGTGCTCGTGATTGGTCGGCGTGCCCGGAGCGGTCAGGAAGATCTCCGGGTTCTCCGCGCCGTTCACCTGGATGATGCCGGCGGCCCCGCGATCAACCCGGCTCAGGGCGTGGTCGACCATGATGTAGCTGCCCGGGACCTCGAACTTCAGGTCCACCACCGTGGCCCCGCCGGGCGCCACCATGACGGTCTGGACGTCCTGGATCGGCTCGCTGACCAGCGACGCGTCCTGGTAGACGTTGTCGAAGATCTCGCCGATCACGTGGAAGCTCGAGATCTTGTTGGGGCCGCCGACGCCGAAGTAGATGCGGGCCGTCTCGCCCACGTTCACCTGCAGCGCGCGCTCCCCGGTCAGGGCCTTGAAGGCGCCGTTCATCACATAATAGGTCGGCTGTTCGTCCAGCAGCTTCTCGATGCTCTCGGTCAGCAGGCCGGGCGTGCCCTGGGCTTCCTCGGTGTAGAGCTCGCCCTGCATCACGTAGAACTCGTGATCGACCTCGGGCAGGCCGCCTTCCGGCTCGACCAGGATCAGGCCGTACATGCCGTTGGCGATGTGTTGGGCCACCATCGGCGTGGCGCAGTGATAGACGTACAGCCCCGGCTTCATCGCCTTGAAGGTGAACGACTTGTGCTCGCCCGGCATGGCGTTGGTCGCCGCCGCGCCGCCGCCCGGTCCGGTGACCGCGTGGAAGTCGACGTTGTGCATCATGGCGCTGTTCTCGGCGTTGGTCATGTTGACCTCGACGGTGTCGCCGACGCGGACGCGGACGAAAGGTCCCGGAACCTTGTTGTTGTAGGTCCAGTAGGTGTAGCTGGTGCCGTCCTCCAGCTGACCGATGACCTCGGTGGTCTCGAGGTTGACCACGTGGCGACGCGGGCTGTTGGCCGTCAGCGGGGCCGGCAGGTCGGTGGCCAGACGGACGATATCCGCGGCCGGCGCCTGCGGCGCGGCGGCGTCCTGGGCCAGGACGGCCCCGGGAGCTGCGGCGAGAGCGAGGGCCGCGGCGCTGGTGAGAAGAGCGATCAGTTTCATTTTTTCATCCCCGTGGGCGCTTTGCTCGGCCCCGATGAAGACGTGTCTAGGAGCGCCTCCGCACGCCGACATTGCGCCGGCACAACCTCCACGGGGCGCCGCCGATCCCCGCCTCCGCTTTTCGGGCAGGAGAGAGCCGCGCGTGCATTTTTCGTTCGCTAGTTCAATATGTTGCGAGGCGTTCCTTCCGGGCGGCGACGGCCTAGGGGCGTTCCCGGATAGGGTTTCTACGGAGGCCGCGAGCCCCCCTGTTTCAGCCGCCGAAAGCCGCGAACAGGCCCAGCGGATGGTGCGCCCGGGCGACCGTGACGATGAAGCCGAACACGGCCAGCGCCGCCAGCCAGAAGCCGATGCGCACGGCCTTCGGCCGGCGCAGCGAGAAGGCCTGCGTCCCCAGCCCGATATAGACCAGCAGCAGGGTCACCTTCACCGTCAGCCAGTGATCCACGAACGGATACTGCCGCACGATCGTCATCAGCATCAGGGCCGCGGTCAGCAGGGTCGTGTCGATCGCCCACGACAGCATCCGCACCGGCAGCCGCTTCGGCCAGGCCGCGCCAATCAGATTGAAGGCCCCGGCGCGCAGGGCGAACAGCGTCCCGCTCGCGGTCACCGCCCAGATGTGGACGGTGCGGATCTGCAGATAGAATTCTTCCACTGGTGTGACGCCTGTTCTCGATCCGACGGCCTCGGCCGGCCAGGACGACGGTCAGCGGGGGCGGCTTACAGCCGCCCCCGTTCGCGTCGGTTCAGCGCGCGAGCCTAGCCGGAACGGCTCCGCCGCCGCCAGTCCGGACCGGCCCGCTAGTGATGTGCCGCGCCCGGCTGAAGGTTCAGAACCGGGGCCGGATGGGCGGGCCGCGGCGCGCCGGTAACGGCCAGCTCGGTCCAGCGCGCCTCGCCCTGCTCGCAGGTCTGGATCACCGGAAAGACCAGCGGTCCGGCTTCGGCCGGCAGCTTCGCGGCCAGTCCGAATTCCTCGAACTGCTCGTCCGGCAACCGCCCGGTCCAGGTGATGGCGCTGACCCGATCGATCAGCACGCCGCCGCCTTCCGCCGGAACCGGCTCGGCCAGGGTCTCGCGCTCGACCACCACGCTCCAGCCGGCCGGCACGCGCGGCCGGGCGACCACGATCCCCTCGGGAATCTCGACCCGCACCGAGGTGGTGGCCGAGCCGTCGCAGCCGTGGCTGACGCGCAGGGCCCCGGCCCAGTGGCCACCGGCCGTCGCCGAGGGCTGGGTGAAGACGATGTGGGCCTGGGCGGCCCCGGCCGCGGCGGCGGCGGCCAGCCCGGCCAGAAGCAGGATGCGGGTTTTCATGGCGTCCTCTCAGAAGCTGCTGCGCAGGCCGACGAAGGCGCTGCGCCCCTCGCCCGGCCAGAAGACGGCGCTCGGCGCCACGCGGGCGTCGGTCACCGCCGATGCGTTTGAGATGTAGATCTCGTCGGTCAGGTTCCGGGCGTCGAGGAACAGCTTGATCCCCGGCTTCACCTCCAGGGTCGCGTTCAGCGACCACACCGCATAGCCCGGCGACTTCAGCGTGTTGGCGTAGTCCACCCAGGTGTCGTCCGGCGCCCACTGCACCGACGGGGCGATCGACCACCGCCCGGCGCTGTAGCTCAGCTCGGCGTGGTAGTGATGCTCCGGCACCACCGGCAGGCGGCCGTCGCCATAGTGGGCGTCGCCGTCGAAGCGCAGATCGGTCCAGGCGTAGGTCTGGTGCAGCTTCAGCCGCCGCTCGCCGTCGCGCCAGATCGTCCAGTCCAGCCCGGCCTCCAGCCCCTGGTGCACCGTGTCGCCGGCGTTGAAGGTCGCGGCCGGAATGTCCGGCGCGGTCAGGAAGGTCAGCAGCTCGTTATGCACCTCCATCCGGTACAGGGCCACGTCCCAGGCCAGCGGCCCCTTGCGGCCGCGCGTGCCGATCTCGACCGTCCACGCCTCCTGGGCCTCGACCGGCACGAAGTCCGGATACGGCGCCTGCACCAGGGCCGAGAACTGCGGCGGCTCGACGGTGCGGGTCAGGTTGGCGAACGCCTGCCAGCCGCTTTCACCTTCCCACAGCAGGCCGATGCGGGGCGCGAACCATTCGAAGTCCTTGTCGGCGCTGCGGGCCGGATTGACGTGGTCGACATAGTCGCGCGTCGCCCGCCCCCAGCTGCCGCCGGCGACCAGCGCCAGCTGGTCGGTCACGAACAGCCGGCCTTCGGCGAAGGCGTCCAGCGCCGTGGCCCTCTGGGTGTTGTCGCCGGTCAGGGCCCCACGCTCGCCGGCGATGTTCTGGAAGGTCAGCCCGTCGAGCTTGCCGTCGCGCAGCCAGGCCCCGACGAACAGGTCGGCGTTCAGGCCGCCGATCCGGCCCGTCCAGTCCAGCCGGCCGAAGGCCCCGAGGTTGCGGCTGTCCTGCACGATGACCACCGGGATCGGGTGGTCCAGCTCCTTGAACGCGCCGTAGACGCCGCCCTCGAAACTCCAGCCGTCGGTCAGCCGCCAGCGCGTCTGCAGCGAGCCGCGCAGCGAGGTCATGTCGCGGCGATAGTCCTTCGCCACATTGGCCGCCGCCGCCATGGTCGGCTCGTTCAGCGCCTGATCCAGCGTCAGGGTGCCGGGGATCTCGTTCTCGATCTCCGCGGCGCTCAGCAGCACCCGCACCTCGCGGTCGTCGCCGAACCGGCGCCCGGCGTTGAGGCTGAGCCGCTGCGAGGCCTGGGCGGAATGGTCGCGCCAGCCCTCGGCCCCGAGCACGGAGACCCCGGCCCACAGGTCGTAGTCGCCCCACTCGCGCGCCATCTCGCCGTGCGCGCGCCAGGTCTCGAACGAGCCGGCCTCCAGCCGCAGCTCGTTGCGCTCCGGCGCATTGCGGCCGGTCGGGGTGTTCAGCTCGATCGCCCCGCCCATGGCCGCCCCGCCGAAGCGGATGGCATTGCCGCCCTTGTACACCTCGATGTAGCGGGCGCTCAGCAGGTCGATTTCCTGGAAGTCGCCGAAGCCGTCCGCCTGGTTGAACGGCACCCCGTCCTGGGCCAGCACCACCCCGCGGTTATGCACCGAATTGCCGACGCCCGAGCCGCGGATCGACAGCCGCACCTCCTCGCCCCAGCGCTTCTCGGCCATCACCCCCGGCACCGCGTGCAGGGCGTCGCCCAGATGGGTGGCCAGATGATTGTCGTAGTGCTCGCGGCTGACCACGGCCACCGCCCCGGGCGTCTCCTGGGCCTGCGCCCGCGCACGTGCGGCCACGGCCGGGTCCAGCGGATCGCGCCGGCCGGTGACCAGCACCTCCGCGATCTCCACCGCCGGGTCCTCGGGCGCCACGACGTGGACGAGGTGCGCCGGATCCTGGGACGCAGGCGCCGCCAGCATCAGGGTGGCGGCGGAGACGGAGGAAAGCAGCATGGCGCGTCCGGAGAGGTGATCCGGTCCCGATCGGACCGTGTGTCCATTTGGACGCGGATGACGCCCTCCTTATTGCGCTGCCGCAAGCGTGGAACTCCGCAATTGTACGGTACGGCCGCGGTTCAACCCGCCGCTCGCGGGCCGTCCTCGCAGCCGCAGCAACTGTCACGGGGCCCTTGCGCAAGCGCACGGAGCCACACCGCCTCATGCTCGGCGCACCGCTCCAGCAGCAACCGCCAGACCGGCTCGGCGATGCCGTGCGACAGCCCGGCGACCGAGGCCGCCGCCAGCACGTTGCGCATCACCGCCTCCATCCGTCCGGGATCGACTACCCGCGACGGATCGCCCTTCAGGCGCGCGACCGCCTCGACCAGACCCTGACGCTCCGCCAGCAGGGCGACCAGCCGCCGGTCCACGGCGTCCACGGCCCCGCGCAGCTCGGCCAGCTCGCCCCGCATCAGCCCGCCCCGACCGCTTCCAGCCCGGCCGTCCCGCGCAGATAGCCGTCCACCAGTTCCCCCCGGCGGGCCGGCCGCCTCGATCCGCGCGATCAGCTCCCCGCCGTCGATGCGGCCCTTGGCCCGGTCACGGAAGGCCTCGGCCACCGCGACCATGTCGCAGGTATGCGGCGACAGGCGCAGCGCCGTGATCCCGGCCGCCCTCAGAGTCTCCGGACCCGCCCGCGCCGCCTGCACCCCGTGCGACAGGGTCTGCACCCCGTTGACGGCCAGGAAGTCGCGCCCGTCCAGCGTCTTCAGCCCCAGCCCGTCCGGGTCGCGGTCGCAGATGAACTGGCAGGCGTCCTTGTGCAGGCCATGATGGCGGGCGTGGTAGCAGCGTCCCGACAGCGCCAGCGGCAGCCGCCCGAAGGCGAACAGCTCGATCTCCAGCCCCGGGCAATGGCCAGCGATGGCCGCGATCGCCTCGAGCGACAGTTCGACATTGGCGCACAGCCGCACGCAGCCGCGCCGCATCAGCTCGCCCGCCGCGCTCTCGTTGTAGACGTTCAGCAACGGCCCGGCCACGAAGGGCCCGGTCCGGCCGCGCAGGCCCGAAACGTCGTTGACCTCGATCAGCAAGTCCTGCTCGCCGGCCAGGGCGGCGATGGCCTTGCGGTCCCGCGGCAGCGCCGGCAGCCCCAGCGTCGACCACACCACCGTCTTGCCCGCGCCGGCCAGCCGTTCGGCCGCGTCGGCGAGGGCGGCGTCGACCAGCGGCGCGCGCTTCCCGCACACCACCTCGCCCAGATAGACGCGATCGACCGGCGCCTCGTCGGCGATGCGGGCGTAGAAGTCGCGGATGCGCTCCGGCGCCCAGTTGAACAGCAACGGCCCGAGCGTCAGCTGGATCGGCTCGCTCATCGCCATGTCTTCCTGTAGGCGCCGGCGGTCTCGCGCCCGCCCTCGGCGAGGTCGGTCAGCAGGCGTTCGTAGGCGGCCGGGTCCTCGCCCCGGTCCAGCGCGTCGATGGCGCCGCGGAAGGCCGCCGCCACCCGCGCCACATAGGCCTTGCCGCGCTGCCGGCCCTCGACCTTGACCGCCGTCACCCCCGCCCGCCGCAGCGAGGCCAGCAGGCTCATGGCGTTGAGGCTGACCGGGTCCTCGAACAGGTAGGACAGCTCGCCCCCGACCTCGAACCGGCCCTTGCACAGGGTCGGATAGCCGGCCGGCTCGCCCGGCGCATAGCGGTCCAGCGCCAGGCCGCCCAGCCGCGACACCAGCGCCCCCTCCTCCTCGGTGTAGGTCACCGCCTCGGGCGGCGAGCACACCCCGCTCAGGTTCGGCGACCGCCCCGTGGCGTAGGACGACAGGGCGCAGCGGCCCTCGGCCATCACGCACAGCCCGCCGAACACGAAGGCCTCGGTCTCGACCGTGATCTCGCGCATCAGGGCGGCGATCTCTCCGACGCTCAGCACCCGCGGCAGGACGACCCGCTTCACCCCATAGGTCTCGGCGTAGAAGGCGATGGCCTCGGGCGACCCGGCCGCCGCCTGCACCGACAGATGCAGCCGCAGGCCCGGATGGGCCTCGCGGGTGTGGGCCAGCACGCCCAGGTCGGCGACGATCACCGCGTCCGCCCCGCTCGCGGCCGCCGCGTCGACGGACGCCTTCCAGCGGTCGCCGGCGCCGGCCCGGGCGAAGGTGTTGACCGCCAGCAGCACCTTCGCCCCGCGCGCGTGCGCCCAGGCCACGCTGTCGGCCAGCTCGGCGGGCGAGAAGTTCAGGCCGGGGAAGTTGCGGGCGTTGGTGTCGTCGCGCAGGCCGCAATAGACGCTGTCCGCCCCCGCCTCGACCGCCGCCCTCAGCATGGCCGGCGAGCCGGCGGGGCAGACCAGTTCGATCGAACCCATCTCAGGCCTCCCGCGGTCTCGGCGACAGGCGGTCCAGCGCCGCCGCAAGCGCCGCGTTCAGCCCACCGGCGAACGGTTGCCCCACCCCCAGCAGGTCGGCGAGGGTCAGTTCCGCCGCCTCCAGCGTATTGTGCAGGGCCACCACCGCCCGGGTGTCGCCCTCGACCCGGATGCGCCGCGAGAAGAAGGCCGCGTCGGCGTCGCAGCGCCCGTCGAACAGCGCCAGCAAGGTCGGCAGCGGGCCGGAGATGCGCGCCGCGTGCGGCAGGACCTCGTCGGCGGGCGTCACCCGCACCTCGCCCGCGCCCCGTCCCGGCCTCAGCCGGAAGGCCACCGGGAAGCCGGTCGGCGCCACGACGAAGACCACGTCCCTCGCCTCGCCCAGCCGTTCGAACACCTCGGGCCGCCGCCGCGCGACCCGCCTCAGCGCCAGCGTCAGGCCCAGCTCGACCGGGCCGCGCAGCGCCATCATCAGGCGGCCCTCCGGCCTCACGCGGCCGCCTCGAGGTCCGGCGCCAGGCTGCCGCGGACCAGATCGATGAACGGCGGGAACAGCGCCTCGCGGAACTGCGCCCCGGCCCAGTAGGGGTTCATGAACACGCAGCGCAGCAGCACCATGCCGTCGGCGTCGACCGCACCCCCGAAGCTCCGCACATGACGCCCGATCACCGCGGCGTAGTCGGCGCCGAGGGTCGTCTTCGACACCGAGAATTCGGGCGAGCGGTGGATGCGTTCGAACAGGGACTCGGTGCGCCGGTTGGCGGCCGACAGGGGCTCGCCATCGCGGGCGACCGAGAAACAGACGATGTTGGCGTCGGCCGGCGCCAGGAACCTCGCCTCCGGGACCGCCGCGCCCAGCGCGGCCTCGAAAGCCTGCCGCGCGCGGATGGTTTCGGCCAGCACCGCGCCCAGCCCGTCGGGCCCGAAGCCGATGGTCCGTCCGCTCAGCCAGGTTGCCGCCGCCCCCGCCGCCGAGCGCGACCCTTCCAGCGTCGACGACCACTTGCCGTCGCCCAGCTCCGGCCGGTCCAGATAGGGGGCGTCGAAGGCAGACACCGCATAGCGGGCCCGGTCCCGCGTCAGGAAGGCGCCGCAGGCATAGGGCACATAGCCCAGCTTGTGCGGGTCGATGGTCACCGAGTCGGCCCGTCCGATCGCCCGCAGAGCCGCCACGCTGGCCGGGGTCAGCACATCCTCGTCCGGCCCGCCCGGAATGGCGCACAGGAAGCCGCCATAGGCCGCGTCGACGTGCCGCCAGATGTGCACGCCGCGCTCGGCCTCCCACCGTTCCAGCCGGTCGTGCAGCACGTCGATCGGGTCGATCTCGCCCGTCTCCGTCGTCCCGGCCACGCCCACGGCCATCAGCACCGGCCGCCCTTCCGCCTCGGCCTGACGGACGCGCCGCTCGAGGTCGCCGACGTCCAGCCGCCCCTCCTCGTCCAGGGCCACGGCCCACAGCGAATCCTCGCCCAGGGCGAACAGGTTGGCGGCCTTCGACCACGAATAGTGCTTGTTGCCCGGGACCAGCAGCACCGGCCCCATGTAGTCGCGTCCGCTTGCCCGGCTGAGGCGCCGCCAGATGTCGGCCGGATTGCCGGCCGCGGCGCTGTAGCGGCGCAGCTCCGCGTCGCTCAGCCCGTGCGCGTCCCACAGGGCCCGGAACCGGTCCCAGCCCATATGCGCCGCCGCGAACACGTCCAGCGGCGCTCCGGTCTTCTCGGCTACGTACAGCCCCAGGCTCAGCCAGTGGTCCAGCCGGTACCTCGCCCGCCACACCGCCTCGAAATTGGCCACCGTCCCGCCCGAGGTGAAATGCCCCTCGGCGGCGGCCGGGTCGTAGCCGACCATCTGCGCCAGCATGGCGATGGCCTCGGCCTCGATGACCGTCCCGACCCGGCTGGCCTCGCGCGAGGTGTTGTTGGGGTTGTGCAGCATGGCCGCCAGCCAGCCCAGCAGGGCGGGCAGCGACACCTCGGCCTTCATGTGGCCGATGTAGCGCGGCGTATAGGTCGGGGTCTCGGCGGTCAGGGCCTCGCACAGATGAGCCAGTTCGCGCGACAGGATCTCGCGCCGCTCCAGCCGTTCCGGCGCCATCCGCTCTTCCGGTCCGACCAGGCGCGGATCGTCCGCGAACAGCGCCTTGCGCCAGTCGAACCACTGGTCCAGCACGGCCTGGAACTCGCCCCGCACCCAGGTCTCGTTCTCCGAGCGCGGGCCGGGGAAGCAGGCTCCGGCGATGACGGCGGCGTGGGACGGGCTCATGGACTCTCCTTGGGCAGGGGGAATGGCGTCCGGTCGCCGCCGCGTCGTTGTCGGCGCGCAACCTGGCTCAGGACGGCCGGGTCAGAATCCAGCCGCCGACGCAGGCCAGCCCCAGGCCGACCGCGACGGTGAGGCCGAGGCCCGCGCCCGCCGCATGCACCATGGCGACGCTGGCCGGCAGGCTCGCCGCCGCCACGGCCTTGGCCGGCCGGGGAATGGCGCGGCGCTCTTCCCAGGCTCTCAGCGGCGGAC
>JAEYUE010000190.1 GCA_023433655.1 Pseudomonadota bacterium
GCGCGGCCTGGGTCGGGCCGATCAGCGTCGACACCATGAAGCCGGCCGTGGCCCGCGCGGCCGTGGCGGCGGGGGCGACGATGTGGAACGACGTGGCGGCCCTTGGTTACGCGCCCGACGGCCCGGCGACGGCCGCAGAGCTAGGCTGCGACGTGGTGCTGATGCACATGAAGGGCGAGCCTCGGACCATGCAGGACGCGCCGCACTACGACGACGTGGTGGGGGAGGTGACCGGCTGGCTGCTGGCGCGGGCGGAAGCGGCGATGGCGGTGGGGGTGGCGCGGGAGCGGATCTGGCTGGATCCCGGCATCGGCTTCGGCAAGACGGCGGCGCACAACCTCGCCCTGACGGCGCATCTGGAGCGGCTGGCGGGGGCCGGCTTCCCGGTGCTGTACGGGGCCAGCCGCAAGCGGACCATCCGCTCGATCGATCCGACGGCCGTCGAGGCCGGCGACCGGCTGGGCGGGTCGCTGGCGCTGGCGCTGGAGGCGGCGCGGCGGGGGGCGGACATCCTCCGGGTCCATGACGTGCGCGAGACCGCGCAGGCCCTGAGGGTGCAGGCGGCGGTGACGGAGGCCGGCCGGTGAGCGGCCCGTGGGCCTATGCCGCGCCGGTGGTTCTGCTGGCGCTGTCCAACGTCTTCATGACCTTCGCCTGGTACGGCCACCTGAAGCACAAGGGCGCCGCCCTGTGGCTGGTGGTGATGGTCAGCTGGGGCATCGCCTTCTTCGAGTACTGGCTGGCCGTGCCGGCCAACCGCATCGGCCACCAGGTCTATTCGGCCGCCGAGCTGAAGACGATGCAGGAGGTCATCACCCTGGTGGTCTTCGCCGGCTTCTCGGTGCTGTACCTCGGCGAGAAGCTGACGATGAACCATGCGGTGGGCTTCGCCCTCATCGCCCTGGGGGCCTGGTTCATCTTCCGGGGGCCGCTGGCGGCCTAGGGCGGAAAAGTCGAGTCGACAGAGTCGGCGGAGTCGGCATCGCACGGGTCCGCCTCCCGAAAAACGAGTCGGCAGACTCGGCAGAGTCGACATGGCCGGACGGTCGGCTGGATCGGCGCGCGGCTCCTGGACGGAGCCGGCGGGAGTCAGGTTGTCAAAGACCGTCCTCGCGCGGGCAGTATGCGCCCGCGCCGCCCTCAGGCGAGCAAATCCGCTCGAGAAAACGCGATGTGGCTGAAATTGCGCGGAGTCCTGTCCGCAAGAAGACTGGCGTTTCCGGAATTCCCGGCGCCGGCCCCTCCGGGCGCCGTTCAGGGGCAGTTGATCTGCCAGGAGACGCCGAAACGGTCCTGCACCCAGGCGAAGCGCTGCGAGAAGCCGTAGGCGTCCGGCGGCATCAGCGCCCGGCCGCCGTCCGCCCCCAGCGCCGTCGCCAGCCGGTCGACGTCTCCAATGGCGTCGACGGTCAGGAAGGTCGACGTGGACGGCGTGAAGTCGAAGGCGTGCACCGGCGGGGAGTCGTTGGCCAGGATCTCCAGCCCGGGCAGGGCCAGCCGGGCCATGGCCACCCCGCCGTCGGGCTTCTTCTCCAGCGCGGCGATGCGGCAGTCCGGCAGGACGTCGGCGTAGAAGGTCAGGGCCTCCTCACAACGTCCCTGGAACATCAGGAACGGAGCTGCTTCGGTGATCATTGGCGCTCTCCGGGGATCAGGCCTTGCGGCGATAGTCAGTGATCATGAAGTCGCGCCACTGGCCGTCCTTGCCGAGCATGCGGCTGACCATCCGGCGATGGTCGGCGGAGATGACCTCAAGCACGTCGTCATAGTCGGTCTCCTCGCCGGCGACATCGAAGCTCGGGCCGCGGCTCTTCAGATGCAGCCGCCCGTCCTCCTCGACCGATCCGCGATAGGTCCACAGGGTGGGATGCCGCCAGTGAATGAAGTCGCCGGTGGCCTGTCCTGTCTGCGGGTCGAGCGCGATCTGAAAACGATAGTCGTCGGACTCGATCACAGCCCACGCCCCGCGACGCGTGACGGTCTCGGTTCCGACACTGCGATGCTCGGGCCGATCGGGGACGGCGCGGCCCTCGTAAGTCCACTCGCCGGTCAGCTTGTCCAGCCACTCGGTCATGTCGACATCTCCTTGGGCTCCGGCCATCCAGGCATTCGCGCGTCAGGATGACGGTCGAGGACGAAACCTGGCTCGATGCCGTGCTCGAGCCAGATCTTCGCGCCCGCGAGCACGAGGGCGAAGCCGCCGGTGGAGTCGAGCGCCTTCGTGACCTGCTCGTCGGGCGCGCCGGAGAAGCGGCGGTTTCCGACCGTCACCCAGGTGTGGTCTCCGCGCGGCTCGAAGCGCCACTCCACCTCGTTCGGATCGCTGTCGACGTCCCAGTCGATCAGAATACGGCGGCCCGGATCGACCTCCCTGACCACGACATCGGTCCCGACGCCGTACATGGCCCAGGTCCAGCGCACCCGGGCGCCGGGCTCGAGCCGGCCCGAGCCGTCGGTGAACCAGAAGCGGGCGGTGATCGCCGGGTCGACGAAGGCCTCGAACACCTCCGCGACCGGCCGGCGGATCAGCATTCCCGTGGCGGCGACCGGCGGGGTCACGACAGCCGCTCCGCATAGGCGTCGCGCAGGGCGAACCAGCGATCCCAGTCCCACGGGTGGCGGACGCCGCGGACCGCGTCGTCGAGGCCTTCCATATGATGGTGCCAGCCGCTGAGCACATTGGCGCGCGAGCTGGCCCAGCGCTCGGGGATGAAGTGGATCAGGGTCAGGTGGGTCCCGTCCCCGTCAGGTTCGAGCCGCCAGCACACCACCGCTTCGGGGTCGCCGCCGAAGGTGTGGTCGAAGCGGGTGAAGGGCTCGACCACCAGCACCTCGTTCGACTGCCGCCGGCGTTCGGGCGTGTCGGGCATGAAGTCGTGGTCGGGCTGGCGGAAATTCAGCTCCATGGCCCCGCCGGGGACGAGGTCGATCTCGGCCTCGGCCAGCCAGCAGGCCAGGCCGTCGCCGGTGGTAAGAACCCTCCACACCCGTTCGGGCGAATGGCGCAGGCGGCGCTCGAAGCGCAGCTGCCAGCCGCCCTCGGCCGGCGTCAGGGTTCCGGCGTCCGCGCCGAGGCGGACAGAGAGGGCGGCGTCGGTCATTGCGGGAACTCCCGGTCGAGTTGGGCCTCGAGGGCGTCGAGGCGGCCGGTCCAGAAGCGCCGGTAGCCGGCCAGCCACTGGTCCAGTTCCTTCAGCGGCGCCGGATTGAGGCTGTATAGCCGGCGCTGGGCGTCCTTGCGCACGTTGACGAGGCCGGCCTCGCGCAGCACCGACAGGTGTTTCGACACGGTCGGCTGGGCGATGGGCAGGGCCGCGACGAAGTCGCCGGCGGGACGCTCTCCCGCGGCCAGCATCGACAGGATGGAGAGGCGGTGCGGGTCGGACAGGGCCTGCAGGGCGGCGTACATATAGATCGTCTATCAGCAATATAGCTTGATAGCAATATGACGTCGCTTGCCCGGCGCGCCGGACTGGGCCATCTCCCGCGCATGACCTCGCCCGCTGGACGCGTCCTGATCATCGCCGGTTCCGATTCCGGAGGCGGGGCGGGGATACAGGCCGACCTCAAGGCGGTGACGGCGATGGGCGGTTACGCGGCCACCGCGATCACCGC
>JAEYUE010000204.1 GCA_023433655.1 Pseudomonadota bacterium
CGACGGTCTCGAAGATGTCGTCGGTGGCCAGGGCGATGTGCTGGATGCCCTCGCCGTTGTAGCGGCGCAGGAATTCCTCGATCTGGGAGTTCTCGTCCTGGCTCTCGTTCAGCGGGATGCGGATGGCGCGGTCGGGCGCGATCATCGCCTGGGAGAACAGGCCGGTCGCCTTGCCCTTGATGTCGAAGTACTTCTGTTCCTCGAAGTTGAAGACGTTGCCGTAGAAGCCCGACCAGTTGCGCATCTGGCCGCGGCGGACGTTGTGGGTCAGGTGGTCGAGGCAGTAGAGGCCCACCGAGTTCTTGCGCTCGGCCTCTTCCCAGCCCTCGATCTCGTCCCAGCCTTCGTACAGGGAGCCGCGCTCGCCGTACTGGTCGACGAGATAGAGCAGCGAGCCGCCGATGCCCTGCAGGATGTACGGATAGTCATTGCCGAGGGCGCCGCCGTCGTGGCCTTCGGCCGGGCGGGCGCCGCGGGCCACGGCGCCGTCATAGGCGGCCTTTGCATCGGCGACGCGGAAGGCCATGCCGTTGGCCGAAGGGCCGTGCTCGCGGGCGAATTCCGCGGCCTGGCCGCGCGGCTTGAGGTCGACCAGCAGGGTGATGTCGCCCTGCTTCAGGCGCACCGCGCCGGTGGCGGGGTTCACATGGGTGCGAGTGAAGCCCATCAGCTCCAGCCGGGCGGCCATGGCCTCGGGCTCGGGGCCGGTGAACTCGACGAATTCGAAGCCGTCGACGCCGAGCGGGTTCTCCTTGTCCAGCCGGGCTGCGGCTTCGGTTTGGGGCGCATCGTGCATGGGGCGTCTCCTGAAAGGCTCGCGGCGGGCCGCCGTCTTGCGGCGGAACCTAGTGGCGGGGAGCCGCGAAGCCAAGGTTCAGGGCGGTCACAGGCGCGGGAAGGAGGTCCTATTCGCCGCCTTCGGTCGTGCCCCGGGCGGCGTGCACCCTGGCATGGCCGTGGTGGCGCAGGTGGCTTTCGTCCAGCTCGGCGATCAGCTTCTCGCCCTTCTCCTTGCCAACCAGCTGGAGGATGGCGTCGATCTTGGCCTCCATGCGGTCGTCGTTCTCCTTGGAGGAGGGCGAGCCGACGTAGAGGAAATAGGCCAGGCCGACGACCTGCCAGAGCAGCTGGAGGAATTCCGACTGCCAGTTCTCGAAGGTGTCGCGGCCCATCTCCATGAGATACGGCGACAGTTCGGCGGCCTGGCCGTGCGACGACTGCTCGTCGACGAAGGCGAACCAGCCGAACAGCCAGTGCAGCCCGATCGAGACGGTGAAGAAGGCCAGGGTGATCCAGGCGTAGGCGTATTTCTTCAGCATGGCGCGTGTCCCTTGGTGGACAGGGCAACGCCTGTCGCGACGCTTCGGCTCCCTTGGAGGAAACGAACGGCCTCAGACCCCATGCAGGCCCGGCCGGAGGAACTCCGGCGGCGGGGCGCCGCGCTCGAGCCGCATGACCAGACGGTCGTCCTCGAACACCTCGACGCCCTCGCAGCTGGCGTGCTGCTGGAGCTGGCCGAAGGCGATCCGCGCCGCCTCGCCGTCGTGGCGGCAATCGGCGAAGTCGAGGGCGGGTCGCCGGCCGCGCTGGTCGAAGAAGTGAAACTGGTAGATGCGCATCGACCCCATGTCCTGATGAGGCCGCACAAGAGACCAGCCGGGCCGCGGGCGTCCGTCGGCCGCTGGACATAACGATGGTTTGCACGCGCTTGTGACCGACCGGGGGACGCGACGCCGCCGGGGCGCCGCGTCCCCGTTCAGTCAGGGGCGCCCGACGACGGCGTCGACGGAGCCGGTGGTGACCGGGTGGTAGCCGGGGCGGGCGCGGGCGTAGAGGCGGGTGGCGATGGGGCGGCCCCAGTCGCCTTCGGCCCACAGGCTCTGGAACAGGGGCAGGACGAATTTGCGCCGGCCCATGGTAGTGAGGAATTTCTCCAGCGTCGGCACCGCGGGCTGGTAGCGGTGCTGGACCGCGATCTGGAGCCAGGCGAACACCACCTCGGCGTTGCCCTCCTCGCGCAGGTTCAGGGTCGCCTCGAGGTCGGCGAGCTGAGCTTCGGTCAGCCAGTCGGCGCCGTCGCGCAGATTCTCCGGACGCCAGGCGAGGAAGCGCTGGCGCTCCTGGGTCGACCAGCCGGACCACGGGATGGCCGAGGCCGGACCCTTGTCGGCGAAGAAGGCGCGGGCGGCGGCGTCGACGGGCACGAAGGCGCCCGACACCGGCGGGACCCAGTTGGACGGCATGCCGGGCTGGTAGATCCAGGCGTCCATCATCAGCTGGCGTTCCAGCTCGGGCGTGGTGACGAGGTGGGTGCGGATGTCCTCGAGGAAGCGCTCGGTGGTCATCGGGCGGAAGGCGTTGCGTTCGAAATAGCCCTTCAGCCAGGCGTCGAAGCGGTCGCGGCCGACAATGCGCTCGATGGTGTGCAGGAAGGCGGCGCCCTTTTCATAGGCGACGTCGGTCATGCCGTCGTCGGGGTCGCGGCCGGCGAGGTCGAGCTTGAGCCGCGTGTCGGCCGGCGGCAGGTCGGCGAGGGTGGACTGAAGGTCGCCCCAGCCGAGCGACTGCAGCATCAGGGCGCGGTCGCGGCCCTCGACCGCTTCCATGATGCGGTTCTCGAAATAGACGGTGAAGCCCTCGTTGAGCCAGAAGTCGGCCCAGGTGGCGTTGGTGACCAGATTGCCCGACCAGCTGTGGGCCAGCTCGTGCGCCACCAGCGAGACCAGCGAGCGGTCGCCGGCGATGATGGTCGGGGTGGCGAAGGTCAGACGCGGATTCTCCATGCCGCCGAAGGGGAAGCTGGGCGGCAGGATGAGCAGGTCATAGCGGCCCCAGCGGTAGGGGCCGTAGAGGCGCTCGGCGGCGTCGACCATGGCGGCGGTCGGGATCATCTCGTCGTGGGCGGCGTGCAGCATCGACGGCTCGGTCCAGACGCCGGTGCGCTCGTCGATGGCCTGGAAGGCGACGTCGCCGACGCCGATGGCGATCAGATAGGGCGGCACCGGATTGGTCATGCGGAAGCGCCAGGCGGTCTGGCCATTGGCCGCGGGTTCGCTCCCCAGCGCCTCGGCGCTCATCACCACCTTGAGGTCCGAGGGGGCGACGATGCGGGCGTCCCAGGTCTGGCGGATGCCCGGGCTGTCCTGGGTCGGGACCCAGGTGCGGGTCAGGATGGCCTGGCCCTGGCTGAACAGATAGGGCTGCCGGCCGCCGGCGGTCTGGGCCGGGGTCAGCCACTGCAGGGCGGCGGCGTCGGGGCGGGTGGCGTAGCGGATGATGATGCGGCGGCGCTCGCCGGGGGCGAGGGCGGGGAAGCGGACGGTCAGCGGCTGGCCGAGGATCGGATCGTTGGTCCCGGTCTGGAACTGCAGCGGGTTTCCGGCGGCGTCGCGGACGTCGCGGATGTCGAGGTTGCGGACGTCGAGGACGATCTCGTTGGCGCCGGGCTCGCCGGTGATGTCGAGGGCGGCCGTCCCCGACAGGGTCTGCGTCGCGAAGTCGGCGGCGAGGTCGAGCGAGATGTGACTGACGCGGGCGATCTCGGGCCGGGCGTAGGAGTGGATGTCGCGGACGTAGTCGACCGGTGCGGTCGCGACGACCGGGGAGGCGCCGTCGGCGCCCGGCAGGTTCAGGGCGGCGCAGCCTCCGAGGGCCGTGGCGAGGGCGAGGGCGGATACGAGGCCGAGCTTGCGGATCATCGGGGCGTCCTTTGCGAATGTGCGCGGACAACGCCCCGACCGGCGCGAAAGATCAACCCCCGATCAGACCGCCCCCGGGGCCGGGGCGGCATGGCGCGCCCTGAACAGGCGGCCGCGCTCGGCGACCAGGACGAAGACGAGGGCGGTCAGGCCCATGACCATCATGCCCAGCGCCATGGGCGCGACGGAGCCGTCGAACTGCTGGCCGATCAGGAAGCCGAGGCTCGACCCGGCGGTGGTCGAGATGAAGCCCTGGGCCGAGGAGGCGGTGCCGGCGATATGGCCCATCGGCTCCATGGCCATGGAGCCGAAATTGCCGGCGATCAGGCCGAAGCAGAACATGGTCAGGCCCTGCAGGAGGGCGAAGGTCCAGATCGTCTCGTGCCCCGCGAGGGCCACGCCCGAATGCAGGGCGGCCATGGCGATGAAGCCGAGCAGGGCCGAGTGGGAGATCAGGCGCGAGCCCAGCCGCTCGACCAGTCGCGCATTGAGCAGGGAGGCCACGGCGATGCCGCCGGCGACGAGGGCGAAGACGGTGGTGAACAGGCCGGGCGCCTCGAACACGTCGAAGAAGATCTGCTGGCTGGAATTGATGAAGCCGAACAGGGCGCCGGTGATGGCGGTCATGGCCAGGGTGTAGCCGATCGACTGGCGGTTCGTGACCGCCTGGCGGAAGGCCGAGGCGATGCGGCCGACCTGGATCGGCAGGCGGTCTTCCGGGTGCAGGGTCTCGGGCAGGCGGATGGCGGCCCACAGCATGAAGGCCCCGCCGGCGAGGGCGAGGACGCCGAAGATCCACGGCCACGGCGCGACGGTCAGCACCAGCTGGCCGAGGGTGGGCGCGATGATCGGTATGCCGAGGAAGACGAGGAAGCTGAGCGACATGACGCGGGCCATGGTCCGGCCGCTGTAGCGGTCGCGGACGATGGACACCGCCAGCACCCGCAGCGAGGCGGCGCCGAGGCCGGTGCCGACGCGGGCGGCGATCAGCAGTTCGAAGCTGGGCGCGAAGGCGGCGAGAACGCTGAACAGGACGTAGAGCGTGAGGCCGATCATCAGCACCGGCTTGCGGCCGTAGCGGTCGGCCAGCGGGCCGTAGACCAGCTGGGCCGAGCCGAAGCCCAGCAGGTAGGCGGTGATGATCCATTGCCGGCTGTTCTCGTTGGTCACCCCGAGGGCCTCGCCGATGGCCGGCAGGGCCGGCAGCATGGCGTCGATAGCCAGGGCGTTGAGCGCCATCATCATGGCGATCAGGGCGACGAATTCGGGAAAGCCCGGCCCCTTGCGGACCGGCGCGGCGGGAGAGCTCATCGTGGCCAGATGGGCCGAAGGCGCGGCGGCGCAAGGCGGTGGCCTTGAAATAGCGGCGTCGAAACGTGAAGTGAGCGCCCTGGCCCACATCCCGCGAGCGACCCATGACCGACTTCCCCGTGACCGTCTTTCACAACCCCGCCTGCGGCACCTCGCGCAACGTGCTGGAGATGGTGCGCGCGGCCGGTCACGAGCCGGAGGTGGTCGAGTATCTGAAGACCGGATGGGACGCGGGCCAGCTGCGGGCCCTGTTCGAGGAGGCTGGCCTGACGCCGCGCGCGGCGATGCGGACCAAGGGCGATCTGGCGGGCGAACTGGGCTTGCTGGAGGACGGGGTCAGAGACGAGGCGATCCTGGCCGCCATGGTCGAGCACCCGATCCTCGTGGAGCGCCCGATCGTCCGGACGCCCAAGGGCGCCGCCCTGTGCCGGCCGTCGGAGGCGGTCTTCCCCCTGCTGGACCGGCCGCCCGAACGCTTCGTCAAGGAGGACGGCGAGGTGGTGAGGCCGTGACCTGCGGTTGAGGCGACAGGCGCACCGCTTATCGAGAGGTTAGGATTTCGGCCGAAGGATAGGGCGATCAGGACGGGCCGAGGGGACATCCGTGATCGCAAGCAAGACCGGTTCGAAGCCCGCCGATGCGACCGGCGCAGCCCGCTTCGCCCTGAAGGTCGCCCTGCTGACGCTCGCGTTCGCGACGGTCTCCTATGCCGCGATCTTCTGGACCAGTTTCGGGGGCGCGACGGCCATCTGGCCGACCAACGCCCTGGCCCTGGTCGCCATCCTGCGCGGCCCGAAGGGGTGGGCGTGGCGGATTGGCGTGCTGGCCGCGCTGGGCCTCGCCATGGTCGGGGTGATGCTCAACGCGGGCTCCAACCTGCCCGGCGCCCTGCTGGTGGCCGCGCCCAACCTGCTCGAGGTGCTGGTCGCCATCCTGCTGCTGTCGGCGGTCGGGCTGGTCGGCCGGGATGTGACCCGCCCGGGCCATCTGTTCGCCTTCCTGGCCTGCGCGGCCGTCGCCGCTCCCGCGGTCGCGGCGG
>JAEYUE010000254.1 GCA_023433655.1 Pseudomonadota bacterium
GCGATCCAGCGCGCCGCGGCGGCGCCGTCGCCCTTGCCCATCAGGCGGGCGAGCAGGATCAGGCCCGCGCCCACCAGCGGCAGGAAGGTGACGAGGCTGAGGATGAAGGGGATCTGGGGCAAGATCAGGCTCCCCACGCATAGATGGCGTAGGCGAGGAAACCGGCCACGCCGAGCAGCATCACGAACGCATAGTGGTAGACATAGCCGGACTGGAGCTTGGCCAGCCGGGCCGCGGATTTGAGCGAGGCCCAGGCGGCGCCGTTGGGGCCGAGGCCGTCGATGATCTTCACGTCGCCGATCTTCCAGAACAGGTCGCCCAGCGCCTTGGCGCCGCGCACGAAGACGACGTCATAGAGCTCGTCGAAATACCACTTGTTGTAGAGGAAGCCGTGGACGATGCCGCCGCGATCGGCCATCCGGCGCGCCATGCCTTCCTTGAGGACATAGAGCCAGAAGGCGAAGGCGGTTCCGATCAGGGTCAGCACGAGCGGCGACCAGACCACCCAGGTGGGCACATCGTGGGCCTCGTGCAGGACGTGGTTGTGCGCCCCGTTGTAGATGGCCCCGCGCCAGAACTCGTTCTCGTGATGGCCGGTGAAGAACGGCTCGAACAGGAAGCCGGCGGCGATGGCGCCGATCGACAGCACCAGCAGCGGCACGATCATCACCCACGGGCTCTCGTGCGGCTTGAGCGGCCCATGATGGTGGTGGTCGTCGTGGGCGTGCCCGTCATCGGCCAGCGGCTCGGAGTGGGTCTCCAGCTGGGCGTGCGAGGCGTGGTCGTCGGCGTGGTGCGCCCCCTCCTCCTTCCACACGGGCTTGTTGTGGAAGGTCATGAAGATCAGACGCCACGAATAGTAGGCGGTCAGGCCGGCGGCGAGGATGCCGACGAGGAAGGCGAACATGCCCATCGGCGAGTGGTTGCTGGCGGCCGCGGCGAAGGCGCTCTCGATGACGATGTCCTTCGAATAGAAGCCGGCGAAGCCGCCCAGGCCCGGAATGCCCAGACCGGTGATGGCGATCGTGCCGATCATCATCACGGCGTAGGTGATCGGCAGCAGCTTCCACAGCCCGCCCATCTGCCGCATGTCCTGCTCGTGGTGCATGCCGTGGATCACCGAGCCGGCGCCCAGGAACAGCAGCGCCTTGAAGAAGGCGTGGGTGAACAGGTGGAACATGGCCGCCTCGTAGGCGCCCACGCCGGCGGCGAAGAACATGTAGCCCAGCTGCGAACAGGTCGAATAGGCGATGACCCGCTTGATGTCGTTCTGGGCCAGGCCGACGGTGGCGGCGAACAGGGCCGTGACCGCGCCGGTCAGGGCGATGATCTGGCTGGCGTACGGCGCATATTCGTAGATCGGCGACAACAGGCAGACCATGTAGACGCCGGCCGTGACCATGGTCGCGGCGTGGATCAGGGCCGAGACCGGGGTCGGGCCCTCCATGGCGTCCGGCAGCCAGGTGTGCAGGAAGAACTGGGCCGACTTGCCCATGGCGCCGATGAACAGCAGCACGCCGGCGAGGTCGAGCGCCGACCAGGTGTGGCCGAGGAACTCCCAGCCCGCCCCCTCACGCGAGGCGATCATCGGGAACAGCTCGGCGAACTGGATCGTGCCGAACATCCAGAACACGGTCAGGATGCCCAGGGCGAAGCCGAAGTCGCCGACCCGGTTGACCACGAAGGCCTTGATGGCGGCGGCCGAGGCCGTGGCCTTCTTGTACCAGAAGCCGATCAGCAGATAGGAGGCCAGACCCACGCCTTCCCAGCCGAAGAACAGCTGCATGAAGTCGGCGGCGGTGACCAGCGCCAGCATGGCGAAGGTGAACAGCGACAGGTAGGCGAAGAACCGCGGCTTGTCCGGGTCCTCGGCCATGTAGCCCCAGGAATACAGGTGCACGAGCGACGACACGGTCGTCACCACCACCAGCATCACCGCCGACAGGGCGTCGATGCGGATGGACCAGTTCGACTGGAAGTCGCCGACGTGGATGAACGGCGCGAGGGTGACCGTGAACGGCTCCAGATGGCCCCAGGTCCACTGGCTGAACACGATCCAGGCGACCGCGCACGAGACGAACAGCAGGCCGGTGGTGACCGACTTCGACAGCAGGTCGCCGATGCGACGGCCAAACAGGCCGGCGACGGCGGCGCCGAGCAGCGGGGCGAAGACGCCGATAGTGACGAGAAGCTCGAGGTCCACGATCAGCCCTTCATCACCGAGGCGTCGTCCACGGCGATGTCGCCGCGGTTACGGAAGAAGGTCACCAGGATGGCCAGGCCGACGGCGGCCTCGGCCGCGGCGACGGTGAGGACGAACATGGCCATGATCTGGCCGGACACGTCCCCGAGGTAGGCCGAGAAGGCGACGAAATTGATGTTCACCGCCAGCAGGATCATCTCGATCGACATCAGGATGATGATGACGTTCTTGCGGTTCACGAAGATGCCAAAGACGCCGATGGTGAACAGGATGGCGCCGACCGCCAGGTAGTGTTCGAGAGTGATGTCCATCAGACGAGGTCCTCCGGGGAGACGCCGGCGCCGGTGGGCGCGCCCTTGACCTCGACGGCCGTGCGGCGGTCGCGGTTGATCTGCTGGTGGGCGTTCTGACGCTTGATATTGGGCTTGTGGCGCAGGGTCAGGACGATGGCCCCGATCATGGCGATCAGCAGCACGATCCC
>JAEYUE010000314.1 GCA_023433655.1 Pseudomonadota bacterium
GATCGAGGACGACCACGGGCCGGAAATCGCACGACGAACCGCCCAGCAACTCGTGGTTCACAGCCGCCGCCCGGGCGGACAGTCGCAGTTCGCCGGCCTGCTGGAGCTTGGCGGCCGATCGGGGCGCTTCGAGGCGCTGATCGCATGGGCGAAAGCCAACCTCGACAGGACGCTCACGGTCGAGGAACTCGCTGAATTCGCCGCCATGAGCCCGCGCAATTTCGCCCGCGCCTTCCTCGCCGAGACAGGGACCACCCCGGCCCGCGCCGTCGAGCGCCTGCGCCTCGAGATCGCCCGCACCGCCGTCGAGACCACGCCCGATCCGCTGGACCGCATCGCCGAGCGAACCGGCTTCGGCGACCCCGGCCGCATGCGCCGCGCCTTCGTCCGCGCCCTCGGCCAGCCGCCGCAGGCCCTGCGCCGGACGGCCCGGCGCTGACTATTCGACGTCGGTCGCGGACTGCGGCCGCACCCCCTGGGCCTCCGGCACGTACAGGCCGGTGACGAGCCGGGTCAGGAAGCCGCCCGGCTGGTCGCGGGGGCCGTAGCGGGCGCACGGGTCGGGCTCGGGGATCGGCCGCACCGGCCGGTCGGCGGGGGCGAAGCTGTCGCCGACCTGGTCGCCGAACACCTCGGCGAACTGCAGGGCGTCGCCGACCCGGGACAGGGAGGGATTGTCCGTCCCCACCACATTGGCCGACCGCGCCCAGGCCAGGGCCGCGGCCTGGGCGCCGTCGCCGGTGACCAGTTCGGCCTCGGCCGCCAGCATGCCGGTCGATCCGGGCGGGCGGACCCCGATCGGCCCCGGGATGAAGGCGCTGGCGACGGCCGACAGGCCCGAGCCGACCGGCTCTGTGGGCGTGATCCGGGTGACCGCCACGCGCACGGCCGCCGCCTCCGCCGCCGGCGCGTCCAGCAGGGTGAACCGTTCGCTCAGCTCGTAGCAGACCTGGCGATCGACCTCGCCGAGCACCAGGTCGACATCGTTGGGCGCCACCCCCTCGGCCGCGCCGGGCGTCAGCCGCGCGGGCTCGACGAACAGCCGCTCGACCGCGCCCGCCAGCGCCTCGTCGCGTCGCTCGCGCACCGACACTCTCAGCGTCCCCTCCCGCGTCTCGAGCCCGTCGTAGCTCGACAGGAACCCCGCATCCGCCACGGGCGCGGTCTGGCAGGCGGCGAGCGCGGCGGCGACGAGCAGGGGGAGGAGGCGGCGGGCGGGCGCGGAGAACATCGGCGGGTCCTTTCGGCGGGAGGCGGTGAATATCTCTACGCGCCAACGCTTCGGGCGGATCGACGAAGAGGGAAGGCCCCCGTTGCAGACCCGCGTCCGCCCTGCACAGTAGGGCCATGACCGCCGGCTTCCACATCGCCCCCGCCCGCGGCGCCGCCGACCTCGCCGCCGTCGCCGGGCTGTTCGCCGGCTACGCCGCCTCCCTGCCGGTCGATCTCGGCTATCAGGATTTCGACGGGGAGCTGGCCGCCCTGCCCGGCAAGTACGCCCCGCCCGCCGGCGAGCTGTTCCTCGCCCGCGGCGCCGCCGGCGCCCCGCTCGGCTGCGTCGGCCTGCGCCCGCTGCCGGACGAGGGCTGCTGCGAGATGAAGCGGCTGTTCCTCCGCCCCGCCGCCCGCGGCCTCGGCCTCGGCCGGGCCCTGACCGAGGCCGCGATCGACCAGGCGCGCCGTATCGGCTACCGCGAACTGCGCCTCGACACTCTCGCGAGCATGACGGCGGCCCAGGCGCTGTACGGGAGCATGGGGTTCAAGCCGATCAATCCCTACTACGCGCCAACTCCGGCGGGGACGGTGTTCATGGGGTTGGGGCTTTAGGTCCCCTTCGACCCGTTGCGGACATTGCCATCAAGGTGAGTGCAGCTACGCTGACGCCGTGACGGAATACAGCTGCCAGCAACGCTATGAGAGCCCTGATCGGCAATCAGCCCTGACGATAGAGGCGGGCGATCACGGCCTCCACCGTTACACGGTCTGGAAATGGGTGGCCGCCCAGGGGGACGGAAGCGAGTTCGACCACGCCTACTGGGTGCCGAGCCGAGAGTCGGGATTGTATGCGAGCTCAGGCGAGGCGATGGCTGCGGCTAAAGCCGATGTGGACTGGCTACAGTTTCAGGTCCGCTTTCCAACCTGATGGTCAGGCCCGCTTCCGACCCGTTGCGGACATTGAGCAGCTCCGGCATCTAACGCGGATGGCAAGGTTCTCGGTCGGCGACGTTTTCCTGATCCCGGTCGATGGTGAGCGCTATGGCATCGGTCAACTGGCAGGCGATTGGAAGGGCGAGCTATACGTCGTCGTCTTCGACAAACTCGTTTCGCAGACCGCGTCACCAGCCGACATAGATGGGTGCGAACTCGTTTTCGCGGCGCTTACCCTCGATGCGAAGCTTTATCATGGGCATTGGCCTGTGATTGGAAATCGCGTCGATAATCTTTCCGATCTGCCTCAGCCTTGGTTTAAGGTAGGCGTCGGTGGCGAAACGCACATCGAATCTCGCGACAGGTTGGCGACCCGCCAAGCGACAGAAGCCGAAAGGGCGGGTCTCCAACATAGAACCGTTGTCGCCCCAGTGCGTGTTGAGAAAGCGCTGAAGGCTCTTCACGGGATTGGGGAATGGACCGCGGAATTCGATGAGCTCCGAGCTACTTACGCCCTCGAAAGCGTGAAGCTCGTCCTAGGCTAAGGTCTGCTGTCCACCCTTAGGTGGCGTTCCGCTCCCGACCCCTTGCGGACCTTGCCGCGCTGGACGCCTTTGCTGTTCGGGGCCAATCTGAGGGACCAATGTGGAGGGGCGATTATGGGCTTGTTCGGATGGGGAAAGAAGGAGATCGCGTCTGCGTCCGATCCCGCCATCTTCGCTTTCACCTTTAAAGTCGCAAGCGGCGCCACCACAATCCCGGCCCCGATGGTTGGCGCATGGGTAACGGCATACGCGACGGGAGACGACTCCACAGCAGCGGCCGAACGCGCGTGGCAGAAGTTGAGAACCATGGGCTATGTGGTCGAAGACATGCAGTCGAAGGGGCAAACGTTCCCGGTCAGCCATTGGAACGCGCACATCGCTGCGACTTGGCCCGAGTTTGCGGAGGAGTTTCCAGACCAAGACTCAGTGCTGCAAGTCCTTGCAACCAAGAACGCCGTGCTGAGCCCCTTTGCCGGTTTTGAGTCAGAGGCTTGAGGTCCGCTCACCACC
>JAEYUE010000013.1 GCA_023433655.1 Pseudomonadota bacterium
GGCGCCTTCGATCCCGAGAAGGTCATGTCGGCCAAGGACCGCAAGCGGGTCGACGACTTCATCGTCTACGCCATCGCGGCGGCCGACGAGGCCCTGGCCGATTCCGGCTGGAAGCCTGAAAGCGTCGAGGACCAGGAGCGCACCGGCGTCATGGTCGGCTCGGGAATCGGCGGCCTCGGCCCCATCGCCGAGACCGCCCTGGTGCTGAAGGACCAGGGCCCGCGCCGGGTCAGCCCCTTCTTCATCCCCATGTCGCTGATCAACCTGGCCTCGGGCCAGATCTCGATCCGCCACAGCCTCAAGGGGCCGAACCACTCGGTGGTGACGGCCTGCGCCACCGGCGCCCACGCCATCGGCGACGCGGCGCGGATGATCGCCATGGACGATGCCGACGTCATGGTCGCCGGCGGCGCCGAGAGCTCGATCGTGCCCATCGGCATCGCCGGTTTCCTCGCCTGCAAGGCCCTGTGCACCGCCTTCAACGACACGCCCGAAAAGGCCAGCCGCCCCTATGACAGGGCGCACGCCGGCTTCGTTATGGGCGAGGGCGCCGGGATCATGGTGCTGGAGGAATACGAGCACGCGAAGGCCCGCGGCGCGAAGATCTACGCCGAGGTCGTCGGCTACGGCATGAGCGGCGACGCCTACCACATCACCGCCCCGTCCGAGGACGGGGAGGGGGGTTACCGCGCCATGCAGGCGGCGCTGAAGCGCGCCGGCCTGACGCCGGCGGACCTCGACTACGTCAACGCCCACGGCACCTCGACCATGGCCGACTGGATCGAGCTGCGCGCCATCGAGCGGCTGGTCGGCGACCATGCGAAGGACCTCGCCGTCTCCTCGACCAAGTCGATGACCGGCCACCTGCTGGGTGCGGCCGGGGCGATCGAGAGCATCTTCTCGGTGCTGGCCATCCGCGACCAGGTCGCGCCGCCGACCATCAACCTCGACGATCCCGAGCACGAGACCGCCATCGACCTGGTGCCGCACAAGGGCAAGCCGCGGAAGATCGACGTGGCCATGTCCAACTCCTTCGGCTTCGGCGGCACCAACGCCTCGGTCATCTTTCGGAAGGTCGCCTGAATGGCCGGACGCTCCCGGGGGGCGGGCGCTCCGAAATTCAGGGCTCCGCGGTCGGGGCGGGCCGCGGCCCTGCTGGCCGCCTCGGCCACCTTCAGCCTGTTCCTGATCGCCGCCATCGTGGCCGCCTGGAGCGTCTTCTACGCCCCCGGGCCGTCGGCCCGGGGCGGGGCGGAGTCGACCATCGTCACCCTGCCCAGCGGGGCCGGGGTCGGGGCCATCGCCGCCAATCTGAAGGCGGCGGGGGTGATCCGCTCGACCGACATGTTCAAGGCCGCGGCCACCCTGACCGGCGCCGACCGCCGCCTGCGCGCCGGCGAGTACGAGGTGCCGTCGCGCGCCTCGCTGCGGTCGGTGCTGGTGCTGCTGGTCGAGGGCAAGGTGGTCCGTCACTACGTCACCCTGCCCGAGGGCTGGTCGTCGCTGCAGGCCGTCGACATCCTGATGCGCCAGCCGCTGCTGACCGGCGAGATCGTGAATACGCCCGAGGAGGGGTCGCTGTGGCCCGACACCTATGAGATCAGCCGCGGCGAGACCCGCGCCTCGGTGATCGCCCGCATGAGCCGCGCCCAGGCCGACAACCTCGCCCGCCTGTGGGCCGCCCGCTCGCCGCGCACCGTGGTCCGCACCCCCGAGGAGGCCGTCATCCTCGCCTCCATCGTCGAGAAGGAGACCGCCGTCGCCTCCGAGCGCCCGCGCGTCGCCGCCGTCTTCTCCAACCGCCTGCGCCGCGGCATGCGGCTGGAGAGCGACCCGACCATCGTCTACGGCATCACCCAGGGCCGCCCGCTGGGCCGCGGCATCCGCCGCTCCGAACTGGAGCGCCAGACCGCCTGGAACACCTACCAGATCGACGGCCTGCCGCCGACGCCGATCGCCAACCCCGGCAAGGAGGCGCTCGAGGCGGTGCTCAATCCGCCGGTCACCGACGAGCTGTTCTTTGTCGCCGACGGCGCGGGCGGCCACGCCTTCGCCCGCACGTTCGAAGAGCACCTGCAGAACGTCGCCCGTTGGCGCGAGATCGAGCGCCGCAAGGCCGGCCTGCCGCCCGAGGCCCCGCCGCCGGCGGTGGCGGGCACCGTGCCCGGCGTGCCCAACGCGGACCCCGACGCCGCCGCCCCGGCCGGCGTCGTCGTTCCGCCGGGCGCCCGGGTGATCACCGTCCCGCAGACGGCCCCCGCCCGATGAGCGACACCCTCTCCGGCATGACCGGCTTCGGCCGCGCCGACGGCGCGCTGGGCGACTGGAGCTGGACGGTCGAGGCCCGCTCGGTGAACGGCCGCGGGCTGGAGGTCCGCTTCCGCGGCCCGCCCGGCTTCGACGAGCTCGAGCGCCTCGCCAAGGCCGCCGCCCAGGCCCGCCTGACCCGCGGCCAGGTCACGCTCGGCGTGCAGGCCAAGCGCACCGAGTCCGCCGCGGCCGTGCGCGTCAATGAGGCCGTGCTGGCCCGCTACCTCGACCTCGCCGCCCGCCTGACCGGTCAGGGCGCCGGCCCGCCCGCCGCCGACGGCCTGCTGGCCCTGCGCGGCGTGCTCGAGCTGCCTGAGGACGAGGACGACGCCGAGGCCCGGGCCGCCGTCCAGGCCGCCATCGCCGCCTCCATCGACCAGGCCCTCGACGCCCTGCAGGCCGCCCGCCGCCGCGAGGGCGACCAGCTGCGGCCGGTCATCGCCGGCTTCATCGACCGCATCGAGGCCCTGACCGCCGCCGCCGAAGACCAGGCCGCGGCCCAGACCGACGCCATCCGCGACCGCTTCGCCCGCCGCCTGACCGAGCTGGCGCCGGATGCTCCCGGCCTGGAGGACCGCATCTTCCTCGAGGCGGCCGCCCTGGCGACCAAGGCCGACGTCCGCGAGGAGCTCGACCGCCTCGCCGCCCACGTCGCCTCCGCCCGCGCCCTGTTGCAGCAACCCCCCGCCGGGCGGAAACTCGACTTCCTGATGCAGGAATTCATGAGGGAGGCGAACACCCTCTGCTCGAAATCGGCTACCACC
>JAEYUE010000053.1 GCA_023433655.1 Pseudomonadota bacterium
CCTCTGCAGCACGCCCGGCAGGTCGCCGCGCTTCCACGCCAGCAACGGCCCGGCCGGGAGGATCAGGAAGGCCACCGCCATCAGCGGCACGAAGGTCAGGGCGAAATAGGGCGGGCCGACCGAGATGGTCGAACCGTTGGCCGCCTCGAGGATCAGCGGATACAGGGTGCCCAGCAGCACCGTGGCGCAGGCCGCGGTCAGGAACAGGTTGTTCAGCACCAGCGCCCCCTCGCGGCTGACCGGGGCGAACATCCCGCCGCCCTTCAGCTGCGGCGCGCGCCAGGCGAACAGGGCGAAGGCCAGCCCCCCGGTCAGGCCGAGGATGGCTAGCAGCATCAGGCCGCGCTCCGGGTCGACGGCGAAGGCGTGCACGCTGGTCAGCACGCCCGAGCGCACCAGGAAGGCGCCCAGCATCGACAGGGTGAAGGCCAGCAGGGCGAGGAAGGTGGTCCACCCCGCCAGCGCCCCGCGGCGCTCGGTGACCACCGCCGAGTGCAGCAGGGCGGCGCCGGCCAGCCACGGCATGAAGCTGGCGTTCTCGACCGGATCCCAGAACCACCAGCCGCCCCAGCCCAGCTCATAATAGGCCCAGAAGGCGCCGAGGGTGATGCCCGCGGTCAGGAAGGCCCAGCTGGCCAGGGCCCACGGCCTCACCCAGCGTCCCCAGGCCGGCCAGAAGGCCGAGTTGGCGCGCCCCTCGACCAGAGCCGCCACGGCCAGCGAGAAGCACACCGAGAAGCCGACGTAGCCGGCGTAGAGGAAGGGCGGATGCAGGGCCAGCGCCGGATCCTGCAGCAGCGGGTTCAGCGACGCCCCCTGGAAGGGAGCCGGGTTCAGCCGCTCGAACGGATTGGAGGTGAAGACGGCGAAGGACAGGAACAGCAGGCCGAGAAAGCCCTGCACGGCCACGGCCGAGGTCTTCAGCCCGAACGGCAGGTTGCGGGCCCGCGCCAGCGCCGCGCCGAAGCCGGTCAGCACCAGGCACCACAGCACCAGCGAGCCCTCGTGGCTGCCCCAGGCGCCGGCGACCTTGTAGAGCATCGGCTTGTCGGTGTGGCTGTTGGCGGCCACGTTCGACACCGAGAAGTCCGATCCGGCGAAGGCGGCGATCAGCACGGCAAAGGCGACCGCGACCGCCAGCGCCGAGCCGATGGCCGCGCCCGTGGCCGCCCCGGCCAGAACCGGGCTGCGGCGCAGGCGGCCGGCCACAGCCAGCCCCGTCTGCAGGACCGCCAGCGCCAGGGCGAGGATGAGGGCGAAGGCGCCCGTTTCGACGATCACGGCGTGGTCGTCTCGGCCGGCCGCCATTCGCCCTTGGCCTTCAGGCTGTCGGCGACCTCGCGCGGCATATAGGTCTCGTCGTGCTTGGCCAGCACCTGGGTGGCGCGGAAGCTGCGGTCGGGCAGGAAGGTCCCCTGCGCCACCACTCCCTGCCCCTCGGCGAACAGGTCCGGCAGGTCGCCGCGGTAGACCACCTTCGTGGTGGCGGCGTTGTCGGTCACTGCGAACAGCACCTGCCCCTCGGCGTCGCGGGTCACGCTGCCGGCCTCGACCAGTCCGCCCAGCCGCACCACCCGCCCGGCCGGGGCCTTCTCCGGGGTAGCCTCGGACGGCGAGAAGAAGAAGGTGACGTTGTCGCGCATGGCGTAGAGCGACAGGGCCACGGCCAAGGCCAGGACGGGGGCCACGGCGGCCACCACCCACAGGCGGCGGCGGGCCTTCGGCGATTTCGGTAGCCAGCTCATCAACCGGCTCCTTCCAGCCGCATCTGCATCTCGGCCCGCGCCGGGTCCTCCGGCGGCAGGCTGGCCAGCAGCGGGGACCACATCTCCATGGCCTCGGCCTTGTCCCCGCGCAAAAGGGCGGCGTCGCCGAGGAAGTAGCGGGCGGCGGTCTGGTCGGCGTCCAGCTCGAGGGCCCGGCGGAACACCGCCTCGGCGTCGCCGCTGACCACGCCGCGGTTGGCGCGCACCAGGCTGACGCCCAGCCGGGTCCAGCCGAGGGCGTCGTCGGGGCGGAGGGCCGTCGCGCGGCGGAAGGCCGAAACCGCGCCGATCGGATCGCCGGCCTCGGCGCGGGCCACGCCCAGCATGGTCAGGGCTTCGACATCGCCGGGCCGCTCCCTGACCGCGCGGGCCACCACCGCGGCCACCTGCGGCGGCTGCAGGGTCTCCAGCTGGGTCGACCACTCATCGACGCGCCGCTCGAACGGCTGGTCCGCCAGGCCGGGACTACCGGCGACGAAGTAGAGCGCCAGTCCCCCCCCCACGGCGGCGCAGATCCCCCCCAGCACCCACAGGCGGTCGCGGGCGCCGGAGGCCAGGGGCGCAGCCTCGCGCTGCGCCGTCAGGATGCGGCGGCCGGCCTCGGCGCGGGCGGCGGTCCAGGCGGCCTCGTCCAGCAGGCCGCGCGCCTTCAGACGGTCCAGCTCGGCCAGCTCGGCCGAGGCGGTGGCGGGCGTGACCGGCTCGACCAGGTCGACGCCGCGGCGTGCGCCGGTCAGCACCAGCAGGCCCGCCAGGGCGGCCATCGCGGCGGTCAGGATCCAGAAGATCGTCATCGCCGGGCGATGTAGCCGATCAGGCGGCCCGCGACGAGGGTTTCGACCGGTTGCGGGCCCCTCCGGCCACTGCGGCGCGGCGACGCACGGTGCGGGCGGCGTCCCGCGCATCGATCAGGTCGAGGCAGCGGGCGGCCAGCTCGACAAGGCGCAGGGCGTTGACCTCGTCCGCCGCCTCTCCGTCGTTGATCGCCAGCAGGGCCTTGTCGGCGTAGTCGGTCAGGCGGTCGGTGAGCGACTCGACCAGTTTGCGGCGATCGGCCTCGGCGCCGAAGGTCGACGCCGGCCCGCGAACGGCCCCGACCAGCTTCAGCAGGTGCCGCACCGCCTGCACCGTCTCGCCCTGCACCGGCGCGTCCAGCTGCGGGGCCTTGCGGGTCATGCGCCCGACCACCTGCACCCGCTCCAGAGGCAGGGCCCGCTCCACGGCCCGGTCCGCGGCGCGCAGGAAGGCGGACAGCTGGCCGGCGATGGTGACGCGCGCGTCGCGGACCGACTTGCCCCAGACACTGAGCGGATTCAGCGTCAGGGTGACGTCCAGCTCGTTGAGCACATTGGCGCACCACGTCAGGTCCTCGATGACGGGATCGACCTTGGCCAGGTCCGCCCCGGGCCGGAAGGCGGCGATGCGCGCCACCCGGATGTCGACGCCGGCGATCAGCCGCTCCACGAATCCGGCCAGCTCCGAGGCGCTGAGGAAGCCCTCGCGGCCCGAGGCGCACGAGCTCTGGGTGATGATGCGCAGGATCAGCACCGCGTCGTCGAGGTGCGAGAACAGCATCTCCAGCACCCGCTGGGCGCCGTCGAGGTGGACCTCGGCGCAGTCCTTGATCAGCAGGCGCAGCTCGGCGATCTGGTCGCCGTCAGGCCGCTTCAGCCAGACCTCGATCGAGGGCAGGCCGCGGCGCGCCAGATGAGCCAGGTCGAGGCAGGCGGCCAGGTCGATCAGGCCCTGCTCGCGCCGTTCCGGCTCCAGGTCGGTCGGCCAGACCAGCTCCGGCCGATCCCGCACGGCGGCGGCGGCGGCCAGGCAGATGCGGTTGCTGACCGCCGTCGCGTCGGGCCCCTCCTTGTCCAGCCGCGGCAGCAGGGCCGGCTCGCGCGTCGAGGCGGTCTTCCACAGCCGCGGCAGCACGGCCGCCGGGAAGGTCATGGCCTCGACGCCGTCGGCGCGCGGCCGGAACATCCGCAGCAGGGGCGCGAGGACGAGGCGGCGACGGTTCCGGTCCAGCACCTCGTCGGCCAGCATCGCCCCGAGCTCCAGCGACCGCTCGCCGGGCAGGGCGGCGGCGGCCGATGACAGCTTCACCAGCGTGGCGTCGGAGGCCTGCTCGATCAGAGCGGCCAGGGCGACGCGGTGGGCGACGGACAGCGCCGACATGGAAAGCACCTCGCGACCGGCGAACGCGCGGTCCGCGCCATGCTGCCGCGGTCGGGGTTAACATCCGTTATCCGCGGAGCTTCAGGCCTCGGCCGCCGGCAGCTCCAGCACCGCCTTGAGGCCGCCCAGATCGCTGTCGCCCAGCGAGATGCGGCCGCCGTAGGCCCGGGTCAGCTCGACCACGATCGAAAGGCCGAGGCCGGACCCCGGCGTGGTTTCGTCAAGGCGCGAGCCGCGTTGCAGGGCCGCCTCGCGCTGCTCCTCGGGCAGGCCGGGGCCGTCGTCCTCGACGACCACCACCATCTGGCCCAGGCCGGTGGCGCCCGCCGACACCCGCACCCGCCGCTTCGCCCATTTGCAGGCGTTCTCCATCAGATTGCCAAGCAATTCCTGCAGGTCCTGGCGCTCGCCGCGGAAGGCCAGCTCCTCGGGCGCGCGCCAGTCGATGACCACGCCCTTGTCCTCGAACACCCGCTCCAGCATCACGGCCATCTCGTCGAGGACGGGCTCGATGGGGGTGATCTCGCCCAGCATCTGGGCGCGGGCGGCGGCGCGGGCGCGGCGCAGGTGATGATCCACCTGGGCCTTCATGATCTCGGTCTGGCGCCGCACCATGTCGGGCAGCGGGCCCTTCTGGTCTCCCGCCTCGGCCAGCATCACCGACAGCGGCGTCTTCAGCGCATGGGCCAGGTTGCCGACGTGGGTGCGCTGGCGTTCGACCGTCTCCTGATTGTGGTCCAGCAGCCGGTTGACCTGCTCGGCCAGCGGCTGGATTTCGACCGGATAGCTGCGGGCGATGCGCGCCGCCTTGCCCTTGCGAACGTCGGCGATCTCGTTGCGCAGGGCGTAGAGCGGACGCAGGCCGATCTGAACCTGCAGGAACACCGCCATCACCAGGCCGAGACCGAGGATCAGCAGGGCGGTCCAGGTGAAGGTGGCGAACTGCTGGGTGTCGCGGTCGATGTTCGAGCGGTCGATGCCGGCCAGGAAGACCACCGGCGCGGTCC
>JAEYUE010000102.1 GCA_023433655.1 Pseudomonadota bacterium
CGAAGCGCATCAGGTCGTCCGGCTCGACCTGCTTGAGGATTTCGCCGGTGCGGCGCTCGTCGACTTCCTTGACCTTGGCGCCGAAGCCGATCGAAGCCCCCTCGCCGCGCGCCGAGATGACCTTCTCGAGGCCGGCGAAGGCGCCGCCGACGATGAACAGGATGTTGGCCGTGTCGACCTGCAGGAACTCCTGCTGCGGGTGCTTGCGGCCGCCCTGCGGCGGCACCGAGGCGACGGTGCCTTCCATGATCTTCAGCAGGGCCTGCTGCACGCCCTCCCCGCTCACGTCGCGGGTGATCGACGGGTTGTCCGACTTGCGGCTGATCTTGTCGATCTCGTCGATGTAGACGATGCCGCGCTGGGCCCGCTCGACGTTGTAGTCCGAGGCCTGCAGCAGCTTGAGGATGATGTTCTCGACGTCCTCGCCCACATAACCCGCCTCGGTCAGGGTCGTGGCGTCGGCCATGGTGAAGGGCACGTCGATGATCCGCGCCAGCGTCTGGGCCAGCAGCGTCTTGCCCGAGCCGGTCGGCCCGATGAGCATGATGTTCGACTTGGCCAGCTCGACGTCGTTGTTCTTCGTCGCGTGGTTCAGACGCTTGTAGTGGTTGTGAACGGCGACGCTCAGCACCTTCTTGGCGTGCGCCTGGCCAATCACATAGTCGTCGAGGACCTCGCGGATCTCCTTGGGCGACGGCACGCCGTCCTTGGCCTTGGAGAAGCTGATCTTGTGCTCTTCACGGATGATGTCCATGCAGAGCTCGACGCATTCATCGCAGATGAACACCGTCGGCCCGGCGATGAGCTTGCGCACCTCGTGCTGGCTCTTTCCGCAGAACGAGCAGTACAGGGTGCTTTTGGCGTCTGTGCCGGCGGCTTTGGTCATCGACCCTTCTCACTCCCGCGATGGACCCATATGGGCCGAACGCGCTTTCCCTCGCGTTGATTCCCGAACAATGGGCGCAAAGGTCTTCAAAAAATGACAATCACCCATCCCCGCGCCCGCCACAACCCCGCGAAAGCGGAGCAGGAGGCGGAAGCGAACGGTTCACTGTTGATGGGGATCGCGGCGAATGTCTGACATGGGAAGCAGGACTCCGTTTCGCCAGACGCCCCGCAAGGATCAGGCCATCGTCGCCTTCGACTTCGACGGCACCCTGACGATCCGGGACAGTTTCACCGAATTCCTCCGCTGGCGGGCGGGCCCGGGGGGCTGGGCGCTCGGTCTCGTGAAGATGGCGCCGGCGGTGGCGGCCTACGCCCATGACCGCGACCGCGGCCGGATCAAGGCCGCCTCGGTGCGGGAATTCCTGCGCGGTGTGGATCGGGCGACACTCGAGGCCGACGCGGAGCGGTTCGCTGACCGGATCTGGGACAGGTTCATGCGACCCGACGCACTACGGGTCTGGAACGACTGGGGCGCGCGCGGCGCGCACCGCGTCATCGTCACCGCCAGCCCGGAGACCACCGTGGCCCCCTTCGCGCGGCGGCTCGGCGCTGACGCCCTGCTGGGCACGCCGCTGGTGTTCGACGCCGACGACCGCGTCACAGGCGCCTTCGCGAGCCCCAACTGCCGCGGCGAGGAGAAGGTGCGGCGGCTGCGCGCGGTGTACGGGAAGGATGTGCGGGTAGCCGCCGCCTACGGGGATACGTCGGGCGACACGGAGATGTTGGCCCTTGCCGACGAGACCGGATTCCGCGTGTTCACCGGGCGGCCGTGAGAGGCTTCGGCGCTACTCGCCCCGCTCGTCGCCGCTCAGCAATTCAGTGGCCAGCCGGTCGCCCTGCTGCCCGACGCCGACCCGGCGGTCCGGATCAGCAGTGTAGAGGGCGGCCAGGTAGGACCGGTCCCACGCGGTCAGCCCCGGGACGCCAGGGTCCTCGAACAGGTTCAGTATGGTGTCGAAGCCTTGCGTGTCGCCCTCGGGATCGATCTGGGCATAGGCGGCCATGATCAGGTAGTCGCTCAGCTGGGCGACGGTGACCGAACCGAGCCGGTCCACATCGACCAGCATCAGGACCTTCAGAAGGTCGTCGCGGATGCGGGACTGGTGCTGGGAGTAGGCGTAGACCCTGAGCAGGGGCGGAGGCCGGCCGGGCATTCGCACGGCAGGTTTCGTCTCCTGGGTGAAGATGTCGAAATGCATCGGCACGCTGATGTGCCACCACCGGACTGCGGCGTCGGACGAGGCGAACATCTCCAGGGCGTCGGGCCCGGAGGTGGCCCCCGAATAGCGCTGGCGGAACACTTCGGGGCTGCGCTCCACCCACGCTCTCGCCACGCCGGGCGCATCGTCGGTGCCGACGACAAAGACGTTCGGCTCGCACCCGTCGGAGCTGACCGGCAGCGCCAGCTCCTCGGCGCGCGCCACCAGCTGGTCCGCGATGGCGCGCGCGACGTCGACCTCGAAATTGACGACACCAAAGCAGGCCGGGCGGTCCCAGCGGGCCAGGCCGCGCTGACGCACCGGCCGGGCGATCTCGTCGACGAACTCTCGCGCCCGCTCCTCCAGCGGGCGGCCGTCGACGACGACATCTTCAAGGGTGCTGGCAGGCGGCTCCTGATCCGGCTCTGCCGGCGGGGGCGTCTGCGCCCACGCCGGTCCGGCGCCCGCCAGCATCAGCGCCGCGATCAACCCCAAACGCCGAACCATCGGGCTGCCTCCGGATTTCCGGAGGAGAGCCTAACTGCATTCCTCAAAGAGTCACAGCGCGGTCGAACGCCGGTCGTCCGGGGAACGACGACCAGGCGACAGCCCGGAGGTCAGCGGCCCTCAGCGTCGACGTCGAAGGCGACCGGCTTGCCGCGAGAGGTCGGGTTCCAGCCGGCCTCGATCACGGCCGCGACGGCGTTGCGCACATGGTCGACGTCGACGAATTGCTTCTCGGTGTCCGGGCGGCCGTTGGGGCGGAGCGGCGGCGGAAACTGGACAATGGCCTCGCGCTTGAAGTCCTGCAGCCGCAGCGTCACGGCGATGCCCTCCCACTGTCCGCCACTGGTCGGTCGGGGCTGTCGCCGGAGCTCCCAGTGATAGATGTCGCCGTCGACCTCGACGGTCCCGCGGGTGTCCCGTGTCTGCATGCGGGCGGCATAGCACAAAAGAAAAAGGCGCACCGTTCAGGCGCGCCTCTTCCACTGCCCTGTCTGCGACGGGTTACGCCCCCGGCGTCTTGACCCCGTCCTCGTCGGCCTGCTCGCGCTTGTCGTAGACGTGGTCGACGATGCCCCAGGCCTTGGCTTCTTCCGCGCTCATGAAGTGGTCGCGGTCGAGGGTCTTCTCGACCTCCTCGTACGTCCGGCCGGTGTGGTGGACGTAGATCTCGTTCAGGCGGCGCTTGGTGTAGCGGATGTCCTCGGCGTGGCGCTCGATGTCCGAGGCCTGGCCGCGGAAGCCGCCCGAGGGCTGGTGCACCATGATGCGGGCGTTGGGCAGGGCGACGCGCTGACCGGCCTCGCCGGCGGCGAGGATCAGCGAGCCGGCCGAGGCCGCCATGCCCATGCACACGGTCGACACCGGCGAGCGGATGTATTGCATGGTGTCGTAGATCGCCAGCGCCGAGGTCACCTGACCGCCGGGGCTGTTGATGTACATCGAGATTTCCTTCTTCGGGTTCTCGGACTCGAGGAACAGCAGCTGGGCGCAGATCAGCGACGCCATGCCGTCCTCGAACGGACCGGTCAGGAAGATGATCCGCTCGCGCAGCAGGCGCGAGAAGATGTCGAAGGCCCGCTCGCCCCGGCTGGACTGCTCCACCACCATGGGGACGAGGTTCATGTTCATCAGTTCGATCGGATCGCGCA
>JAEYUE010000119.1 GCA_023433655.1 Pseudomonadota bacterium
GACCAGCCGTCTTCGGTCACGGGCGCGGACGCCGCATCCGCCTCCCCGGCCTCGCCGTCGGAGGACGAGGACAAGGACGCCCTCTCCGCCTCGTCTTCCGGCGGCGCCGTCCGCAGCAGCGGCGGCAGCCAACCCCGGCCCTCGACCAGCCCTTCCGCCGCCTCGGCCATCTCGCCCTTGCGCAGCCCGGCGATGCGCCCGGCCTCCTCGGCGTTGACGGCCTCGGTCACCGCTTCGAGCACCCGCGCCTTGGACACGCGCGAGAAGTAGCTGGCCGCCGTCGCGGACCACGTGCCGGTCATATCCAGACCGACCGCCGTCGCCAGCGTCTCGGCCTGCGCCCACGCGTCGGGCCTCCGGTCGTGCGGGTCGCGCACGGCATGGAGGCCGACCCCGGCGCAGCAGGCCAGCAGGTCCAGCTGCTCCGAGGGCGCCAGCCCGGCCACCACGGCCCAGAGGTCTTCGGCCCGCTCCGGCAGGCGCGCGCCCCACGCCTCGCAGCGGTTCGCGACGCGTCGCCCGGCGGGCGTGTCTCCCACCCCCGGCGCGAGCCGCTCCAGACCGCCGACCGTCAGCCGCAGCTGCAGCGGCGTCCAGAGGCCGTAGCCGGGATAGAAGACCTGCAGGGCCAGCGCATGCACGACCGTCGCCAGCGCCGCGCCCGCGTCGGCCTGCACCGCGTCGCGCAGCCCCATGGTCTTGTGGGCGGTCAGCTCCATGATCAGCCGGTCCGACAGGGGCGAGAGCCGGTCGTCCGCCGCCTCGCCTTCTTCCCCGCCGGACCCGCCGCCCGCATCCGCCGCCGCTCCGATCAGGTCACCGGTCGGGGCCTCCCGCTCCGGCTCCGCCGTCTCCCACGGCGGCGGCTCCGGCGACAGGTCGTCGGCCCGCACCAGTCCCCGCTCGTAGCGCGGCGTCCCGTCATAGCCGAGGATGACCATGACGCCCGCCTGCGCCTTGGCCTCGGGCGTGTAGTCGTAGTCCGGGCCGAAGGCCTGCAAGGCGGCGTCGATTTCGGTGAGGCGGACGTCCACCTCGGGCGGCAGCATGTCCGCCGCGTCCGTCTCCGAAACCAGACGGTCGTATTCCTCGGAGAGGGCGGCGAGCAGGGCGGCGTCCTCGTCCGACCGCTCCACCGCGACCGGATAGACCCGCCCGAAGCCGGACAGGTCGGGATAGTCCAGGCGGAACTCCGACCACGCCCAGCCCTCGCCCTCGCGGGCCGCCGTGGCGAGGCGCTCCAGCTTCTCCGTCACCAGCCGGTCGAGCAGGCCCACGTCCTCCAGCCAGCCGCCGCCGTCCTCGGTGAACAGGTCTCGCAACACCGGACCGCCCTCGGCCTCATAGGCCTCGCCCCCGACGAAGCGCACCCGCCGCTCGCTCACCGGAACCTTGGTCTCGGTCATGGCCCGGCGGATGGCGTAGGCGGGGGTGTGGGGACCGACCTGCGCCAGCACCTGCACCTGCCTCTCTTGGTCGTCGCTGACACAGAAGGCGGTCAGCTGGTCGAGCGCCAGCGTTCCCTCCCGATAGGCCGTCATCAGCTCCGGCGCGGCGGAGCCGAGCCGCAGCCTTTGCCGCACCACATGGGCCGAGACCCCGAACCGGGCGCCGATCTCCTCGGGGCCGTAGCCCTTCTCCTCGGCCAGCCTCTGGAAGGCCTCGAACTGGTCGGCCGGGTGCATGGCCTCGCGCGTCATGTTCTCGTCGAGGCTGATCTCGTGGGCGTCGTTCTCGGCGTCCACGATGCAGCGCACCGGGTGGGTCCGCTTGATCTGCTTGCGCTTGGCCAGCAGACGCAGCCCCTGCCGCCGCCCCTCGCCGATGGTGACGAGGTAGTTCCCGGTGGGGACGCCCTCCCCGTCCCGCTCGACCTCGACCACGGGCGGCTGCAACACCCCCTTGGCCCTGATCGAGGCCGCCAAGGCCTCGATGGTCGCCGCGCCGTGCGGCGTCTTCCTCGCATTCTTGGGCGAGGCCTTGAGCCGGTTCAACGGCACCACGACCTCGGCCCCATGGCCGGGCCCGGCGGCGGCGCCTTCCGCCGCCGCCTCCCTCATCGTGGCGGTTTCGATAGCTTGAGCAGTCATGTCTGCCTCCTTTGGGCATGGGTTGCAGGCACGCGGACCGCGCGCCTGAAACCCTGCCCGTCGGCGAGACCGGGGTAGCAAGGGCCAGGGCGGACCGGCCGGAGGGGGATCGCCCGACCTGCACAAGCCCGACGCCCATGACGACCACGACGATCATCGCCGGCGCGGAAGGTCGGGGAGACCGGCCGGTCCGGCGGCGAAGCCGCTTCATCCTGGCCCGCGCGAGGGCGGAGCCCTTAGCCACGGCCGCACCGCGGCCGCTCGGTTGGGCCCATGAGAGGGCGCGTCGGCCGTCGCCTCGATCAATCCACGCCGAATCGAACAAATGCGGAACATTCCTGTTGATCCCGACACCTCCCCGCCGTTAGCAGGAGGCCGGTCGAGGAGGAGAACTGTGCACGAGGCGGAGATGGCGAGACTGGCGGCCCAGCTGGTCGAGACCGGAATGGACCCGACCAGCGCCGATGGCCGCGCGGGCCTGGGCGCCCTGCTGCGCGAGTTCGAACGCCTCGAACCCGGGGCCGTGCGACGCCTCGGGCGCGAAGCGCAGCGACGCAGCGGCGACGGACGCGGGGCAAACGGCTGACCCATGGGCCGCCGCAACGCCGACCGCTACACGATCGCCGACTGGCGCTCCGCCTGTCCCACCGTTCGCTGGATGCGCGCCGAACGGTGGGACGTCATCACGTGCTGCACCACCTGCGGCCTGAAGATGCAGGCGGACCTCGCCCGCATCGAGCGCGAGAAGGGGCCCGGGTTCAGCCTGTGGGACCGCACCGCGCCCTGCCGGCGGCTGCGCTGCCCGGGATTCGTGGAGTTCCACGCCCTGCCGCCCAATGCGGCGGTCAGGTTCGCCCTGATGGGCTGGCCGACGCGGCCGGAGCGCTGAGCCTGGATTGGATCTCCTCCGGCGGGCGCGCCAATCGACTACCAGCGCGCGGTGCGCAGACGTTTCCAGACCGCCGCGTCCTCCGCACTCAGATCCTCGATCCGCACGCCATCGGACCAAGTCCGGATGCGTTCCTCCTCGAGTTCATAGACGACGAGGCTGTCGACCAGCAGAGGCGGCCGGCGCGTGGCGAGATAGAGCTGCCGCTGGGCGGCGATGACCACGTCCCCATCCCGGACCTGGCGTTCGAGACTCATGCGCACGACGTGGTGGGCATCGAACATTCTACGCCAGTAGGCGAGGACGGCCCGTCGGCCGAGCACGGGCTCGAAGCCCTCCACCCGGTAGACGACGTCATCGTGCAGGAACGGCTCCAGGCCCTCGACGCGGTGGGCGCGAAAGGCGCGCAGGAACTCCGGTATGGGCGATGGGAGGGAGGTCATGACCGATCTTGGCGATATCTTCGTGCGAGACCGGCATGGCGCCAAGACGCCCCCCGTTCCTCGCCCGGATCGCCAACTTGGGACCTGAGACAGGCTCCGCGGCTCAACCCTCGACGGCCGCCTTCATTCCGGCGAAGCGGCGCGGACGCCGGGACGGCGCGTCCAGCAGCACGCCGGGCATGGCGTGGACCGCCATCCGCGTGGCCTGGACCTCCAGCTTGCGCAGGGCCGAGCGAGGGCCGACCCGCAGCCGCGCCTGGTCGGGGTGCTCGTCCAACAGCTCCTGCAGCATCATCCGGCTGGTGCTGTTGAGCCAGCGGCTGAGCTCGGGGGTGGGCTGGCGGCCGCGCCCGACCGCCGAACCGAGGATGAAGCGGGACAGCTTCTCCTGCTGGGCCCTGAGGTGGTCGCGCATCAGCTTGGAGCGGGTGATGTAGCCGGCGTTCACGCCGGGCAGGGAGTGGTTCATCAGCAGGTGCATGTCGACCTCCGAGACCTCGGCCGCCTGGCCAATGGTGCGGTAGGTCTGGCGCAGGTCGTTGCCGTAGTGGCTGAGCAGCTCCCGCCGCTCCTTATGCTCGGTCAGGTGGCCGCAAGGCGCGTCGCTGGGGAAGAGCCACTCGTCCGCGCTGTTCGGATAGATCACCGGGCCGAGGCGGCGGAGCCGGAAGATCGACTCCAGCATGGCTCGCGAGAGCGGCACGTCGAAGGCCTTGTCCTCGCCGCCCTTGGGCTTGCGGATGTGCATGACCCGCTGGCGCAGGTCGACGTCCTCCACCCGGACGTTCTTCAGCGCCTCGGGCCGTGAGCCCGACAGCAGCGTCATCAGCTGGAATTCCCGGCGGATCGGATTGGGGATCAGGGCGGCCTGTTCGAACCAGGCCGGCAGGTCGGCCACGCCCATGGCCGTGTTCTTGCGCCGGTCAGGGTTCCAGTCGACCCCGACCGCCGGATTCTCGGCCGGCAGCTGGCGGCAGGTCTTGCGGGCGTGGTTGTAGACCGCCCGGAAGCTGCGCACCGCCCCGTTGGCGATGGCGGGGCCGTGGTTCCTGGTGATGTGGTCGTGGCGGTCCGCCAGCAACCGCGGCATCTCCCCGATCACCGACAGGGGCTGGTCCAGCCAGTCGGCGAACAGCCGCTCCATGTGGTCGGTGTAGTTGCGGAAGGTGCCGCTCGCCCTGCCCTTGCGCTCCAGATGCGAGGCCCGGAACCGCGTCCAGGCCTCGCGCAGGGTCGGCACGCCGGCGTCCTCGAGCACGACGGCGACCGGCTCGGGCCTAGGCGGACGCGGATCCTCGCCGGCGGCGATGCGCGCCAGCAGGCCCTTCGCCTTGGCCCTGGCCTCGCGGGCGGACATCTGGCCGACCTCGGCCACCTTCATGCGGATGCTGATGCGGCTCTTCCTGTCCGGTCGCAGGTCGGCCTGGATCATGAAGCTCTTCGTGCGGCTGCCGATGAGAACGAAGAAGCCGGGAGTCTCGGTATCGCGAACCCGGTACTGGCCGGATTTGGCGAACGCCAGATTGAGCAGATTCCGGTCCGTCAGATGCAGTTTGGGGTCGCTCATTTGCTGACTCCAGGGCGGGTTAGAACGGTAAAGTGAACGGCGTTTAGAACGGTTTTAGAACGGTGAAATTCGCCCTGAGAGTCACCTCGGGGCGCCTTCGCCGGACTACGAAACGCTGCGATCGTCCCGCACTTTTGTCAATCTATTCAATTGTTTGTAGCGCACTTCTGGCGGCGATCGGCGGCAATCGGAAAACCGGAATCCGGGAGCTGTTAATCGGCTGGTCGTAGGTTCGAATCCTACCCGCGGAGCCACTCTCGCCCTCCCCCGAACCAGACGAAAAAAAGCCCGACGCGGGCGCCGGGCTTGAAGAGGTTCGGTGATGGTGGGTGTCCTCGAAGAAGGAAGACACCCCCTCGATCAACTGAATTGGTTAACGGTTCATAAACCACGCCGCGGAGCCGCCGCGTCAGGCAGCCAGGTGGTCTGGCGGGCGCCCCCTGTCCCCGTCCAGCCGATGCGCCAGCCATCGTCCAGTCTCTCCACGCTCAGCGACCCGTCGCCGCCTGTCGGGCCGGGCCAGACGAACTCGCGGCCGTCGACGCGGATCGGGTCCGGGCCGCCGCTGGCCGGCAGGATGACGCTCCAGACCCCCGCCGCGTCGGGCGAGACCTGGATAGTTTCCCGGCCGTTCCGTACCTCGACGACCTCCGTTCCGGCGGCTACGCGGCCGGAGGCCAGGCGCATGCGGCCGTCTCCGTCGATCGCTCCGAGCACGGGGGCCGCATCCAGCCGCCGCGTCGGACCGCCCGTGCGCAGCACCGCCGCGGGCCCCTGCCCGCCAGCCAGGATCAGCAACTGATCCGGCGAGGAGGCGGCGTCCTGGCCGATCTGGGTCTCGGGCCGCAGGAGGAGATGCCCCGCCGACGCCGGAACGCGGACCTCGAACCGGCCGCGCGAATCGGCCGTGGCGGCGAAGGCGGTTCCATCGTCGCCCCGAAGCACCACCCGGGCCTCCGGATCGGCGGCCCCCGAGACGCTCAGGGCAGAGCCGGAGCGCCTGACCGACTCGATCGCAGGGGGCCGGGCCCATTGGCGTGACGCCTCGGTGGCGCCTTCTTCCGGGTCCGGCGCGCCGGCCGTGCAGGCGGCCGCCAGCGCCGCCGCCGCAATGGACAAGATCGCCCGTTTCATACCGGCCCTCCGACCGTTAGGAATGTCGCCCCAGATAGCGCGGCGACGTCCCCGCTGTCTTTCCCTGACTTCAAGAGGCCCCATGCCGTCGTCTGTCACCATCCAGCCCTTCGACGGCAAGTCCGTCTGCCTGTTCTGTGGTTCCGCCGAGGCCGTCAATCCGGAGTATCTGGCCACGGCGCAGGCCTTCGGCGAGGCGACCGCGAAGGCGGGCTGGCGGCTGGTGTACGGCGGCGGCGGGGTCGGCCTGATGGGGGCCTCGGCCCGGGCGGCCCACGAGGCCGGCGGACGCGTGCTGGGCGTGATGCCGGGCTTCCTGCGCAGCCGCGAGCGCCTGTTCGACGAGGTCGAGACCCTGGTCGTGCAGTCGATGCACGAGCGCAAGACCATCATGTACGACCAGTCGGACGCCTTTGTCGTCGCGCCGGGCGGGGTCGGCACCCTTGAGGAGGCCATTGAGGTGCTGTCATGGAAGCGGCTCGACCTCCATGCCAAGCCGGTGGTCTTTCTCAACATCAACGGCTTCTGGGACGCCCTGCTGGCCGTGATGGAGCACAGCATCGAGGAAGGCATGACGCCGGCCTCGTTCCGGCAGGCGTGGACTGTATGCAACACCGTCGACGAGGCGCTGGCCGCGGTGCGGCGGGCGGACGACATGCCTCACTTGCAACATGATCAGCGATAAGTAATCACTGGTCAGTCAATCGTTCCTCCCCTGACGGGACGCTGACGTCGCCGGGCGGATCAACGCCCCTGCCCATCTTCGGAGACCTCCCCATGCGTGCTCTGCTCGTCGCCGCCGCCGTGCTCTTCGCAGCCCCGGCCCTCGCCGACGCCCCCGTGTCCAGCGCCACCCTCGCCGACGCCTCGAAGGCCCCGGCCGAACGCACGATCATCGACGGCGCCGCCTGGCGCTGCGAAGGCGCGACCTGCACCGCCAGTGGCGGCGCCAGCCAGCCGGCCGCCCGCGCCTGCCGCCGTGTCGTGGCCCGCTTCGGCCCCGTGACCGCCTTCACCTACAAGGGCGTCGCCCTGAGCGCCGACCAGATCGCCGCCTGCAACGCCTGATCCCTGGCGATCGAAAGACGAAAGGGCCGCCCCGAAGGAGCGGCCCTTTTTCCATGCACGATGATCAGGCGGTCTCGCCGGACAGACGCCGCACGATGCGGTCGCGCCCGATCAGGGGGACCAGACTGGCCATGTCAGGGCCGTGGGCCTGACCGGTCAGGATGAGGCGCAATGGCATGAACAGGGCCTTGCCCTTCGCCCCCGTGCGCTCCTTCACCGCCTGGGTCCAGACTGACCAGGCGTAAGCATCGATGACCGGAGGCAGCACGTCGAGGGCGGCAGCGGCGAAGGCCGGATCCTCGATGACCGGGGCCACGGGGCCGCTGATCATCCGTTCCAGATCAACCACATCGGCGAACTTCTGCAGGTTGGGGCGGAGCGTGTTCCAGACCGCCTCGCCCATGTCGCAACCGAGCGCCTCCAGCCGCGGTCGGGCGGCGGCGTAGTCCAGGGCGTGCAGGGCCTGGGCGTTGAGGCGGTCGAGGTCGGCGGTGTCGTAGCGGGCCGGCGAACGGCCCATCTTCGAGAACGAGAACCCCTCGCCCAGCGTCTGGATCGACGGCGCCGCCTCGAGCGGATCCGAGGTGCCGATCCGGCCCAGATGACTGGTGATGGCGATCGGCTCATAGCCCTGGTCGCGCATCTCGGAGATCGACAGCGACCCCAGCCGCTTGGACAGGGCCTGACCGTCGGCGCCGACCAGCAGAGGCATGTGCGCAAAGGCCGGGACGGGGCCGCCGAGCGCCTCGAAGATCTCGATC
>JAEYUE010000136.1 GCA_023433655.1 Pseudomonadota bacterium
GGTCGGGGCGGCGGTGTTCGGCGGCTTCGGGGCGCTGGCGGCGACGGGCGTCTGGGCCCGGCTGTTCCCGGGGCTGCGGAAGGCCGACCGGCTGTCCTGAGATCAGTCCGACAGATCGGGCCTGCCGCGGCCGCTCTTGATCGTCGACCGGCGGGTCTTGCTCTCGAGGCGACGCTGCTTCGAGGCGCGGGTGGGGCGGGTCGGGACGCGGAACACCGGCTTCACCGAGGCTTCGTCGACAAGGGCCTGCAGCCGCCCGACGGCGTCGGCGCGGTTGCGCTCCTGGGTGCGGAAGCGGACGGCGGTGATCAGGATCTCGCCGGCCTGGGTGGCGCGGCTGCCGGCCAGCTTGAGCAGGCGTTCCTTGACCGGTTCGGAGAGGGAGGGCGAGTTGGCCACGTCGAAGCGCAGCTGGACGCTGGTCGAGACCTTGTTGACGTTCTGGCCGCCGGGCCCGCCGGCGCGGAAGAAGCGGAACTCCAGCTCGCTTTCGGGGATGGTCGTCATGGCGTGGCCCGCCGGGCGACGACCACGGCGCGGTCCAGCGCCTGCAGGAAGTTGGAGCGGTCCTTCGGTCCGAACGGCGGCGGACCGGAGGTGGCCACGCCCATGGAGCGCAGGTGCTCGCCGACCATGCGTCCGGCGAGGGCCGAGCCGATGGAGTCAGGGGTGAAGGCCTGGCCGTTGGCCTTGAGCGCCTGGGCCCCGGCCTTGAGGCAGCGGTCGGCCAGGGGGATGTCGGCGGTGATGACGATGTCGCCGGGGCCGGCCCGTTCGGCGATCCAGTCGTCGGCGACGTCGGGGCCGGCGTCGACCACGACCTGCTCGATCCACGCCTCGCGGCGGGTGTTGATCCAGCCGTTGGAGACCACGAAGCAGTGTAGCCCGCAGCGTTCGGCGACGCGATAGACCTCGTCCTTCACCGGGCAGGCGTCGGCGTCGATGAAGAGGCGGGGCGTGGCCATGGGGGCTAGGTGGCGGGAGCGGGCCGGGAAGTCAAAGGCGGGCGGCAGGCGGCGGGGACGGGGCGACCCGCCGGGAAATCATTTGCCCCGGCGGGCGGCGAAAAATGAGTCGAAGGAGTCGACAGGGTCGACATCGCGCCTGAGGGAATTCAAAGGCTTTGGCTATTCGGTCTGGCGAGAGCCGAAGCTGGATCGGGCAAGAAATGTGCGCCCGGAAGTGGCGGCGCGCACATCGGCGCCCCTGGGCGGGAGGAGGCGCGGCTCCTGGGCGGAGCGGCGGGAGGTTCGATTGTCAAAGACCGGGCGGCATTATGCGGCCGGTCTTTCCTCAGGCGGGAAGATTGTCTTCGAAGGAGGCCATGTGGCGGGAAAGGCGGATGATTTTCCGCCGGGACGCCTTCGAATTCCGCGGATCGCCCGCAAACGGCGGAGCTTCCGCGCAAAGTGGGGACACACACCACTTTACGCCGACAGCTTCACCGGCGCGACCGAAGAACGTGGTGTGTGTCCCACTTCGCCCCCCCCGCCTACTGGCAGGCGAGGCACTCGTCGTAGTCGGTGCGGGCGGCGCTGAAGAGGTCGGGCTGGTTGGGGTCCGGCTCTTCGTCGGACTTGCTCTCGGCGCCGGCGAAGGCGGCGCGCTGAACCGACTTGGAGCGCAGGTAGTAGAGCGACTTCACGCCGGTCTCCCAGGCGCGCCAGTGCAGCATGTGCAGGTCCCACTTGTCGACGTCGCCGGGGATGAACAGGTTGATCGACTGGGCCTGGCAGATCTCGGGCGCGCGGTCGGCCGACAGTTCGACGACCCAGCGCTGGTCGAGCTCGAAGGCGGTCTTGAACACGGCCTTCTCGTCGTCGCTGAGCTGGTCGAGGTGCTGGACCGAGCCCTCATGCTCGAGAATGGAGTTCCACACCGCCTCGGTGTCGATGCCCTTCTCGCCGAGCAGTTTCTCGAGATAGGGGTTCTTGACCGCGAAGGTGCCCGACAGGGTCTTGTGGCTGTAGATGTTGGCCGGGATCGGCTCGATGCCGGCGCTCGTGCCGCCGCAGATGATCGAGATCGAGGCGGTCGGGGCGATGGCCAGCTTGTGCGAGAAGCGCTCCATGACGCCGCGCTCGGCGGCGTCCTCACAGGGGCCCTTCTCCTCGGCGAGCAGGCGGCTGGCCTTGTCGGCCTCGCGGCGCAGGTGCTTGAACAACCGCATGTTCCAGCTCTTGGCCATGGCGCTTTCGAAGGCCACGCCCTGCTGCTGCAGGAAGGAGTGGAAGCCCATCAGGCCGAGACCGACCGAGCGCTCGCGCTTGGCCGAATAGACGGCCTGGGACATGGCCGGCGGGGCGCGGCGGATGAAGTCCTCAAGCACGTTGTCGAGGAAGCGCATCAGGTCCTCGACGAAGCGCGGCTCCTCGCGCCATTCGAGGAATTTCTCGGCGTTGACCGAGGACAGGCAGCAGACCGCGGTGCGGTCGACGCCGAGGTGGTCGCGGCCGGTATGCAGCATGATCTCGGCGCACAGGTTCGACTGCTTGACCGACAGGCCCAGCTCGCGCTGGTGCGGGGCCATCTGGCGGTTCACCGTGTCCGAGAAGATCAGATAGGGCTCGCCGGTCTGCAGGCGGATCTCGAGGATCTTCTGCCACAGGGTGCGGGCGTCGACGGTCTTCATCACCTCGC
>JAEYUE010000141.1 GCA_023433655.1 Pseudomonadota bacterium
CAGCTTGCGCACCAGGTCGGCGGCGCGGATGGCGGTCTGACGGATCTCGTTCAGGCCCTCGTAGGAGGGGTCGCCGACGGGATGGCGCTCCAGCAGGCCGGACAGCTGCAGCTGGATGGCGGTCAGCAGGTTGTTGAAGTCGTGGGCCACGCCGCCGGCCAGCTGGCCCACCGCCTGCATCTTCTGGGCCTGCGACAGCTGCAGCTCCATCGACTTCTGGGCCGAGACGTCGAACAGCCAGATGCGCCGCTTGTCGCCTTCGGGGGCGACGTAGAGGTGCAGCATCTTGTCCGGGTACGCCCGGGCCACCAGCTCGATCGGCCCCGAAGAACCGACGGCGAGGCGCGCGCGCGCCTCGGCCACGCAGCCCGGCTCGAACAGGTGGCCGAAGGCGGCGTCGCGGGCGGCGGCCGGGCCCGTCAGCACGGCCAGGGCGGCGTTGGCCTCCTCGACCTTGCCGCCGAACAGGTCCTCGGCGGCGATGACCGCGGAGCCGAACGGCGCCCCTGCGGCCATGGCCCGGCTCTCGGCGGCGTTGGAGACGGGGGCGGCGACGGTCCCGGTCACGACCGGCAGGGCGGCCTCGGGCGCCGCGCGGACGAGGAAGCGCCCCTCCCCGGCCCGGCCGATCAGCACCTCCTGCTCGCGGTCGCCGATGACGACGATGGCGCGCCCCTGCTCGCCGGCCCGCGCCTGGGCGAAGGCCATGTAAAGGGCCGAGGCCGAGCGGCCCTTGGGCAGGCTGGTGACGGCCCCGTTGCTCTCGGCCCAGGCGGCGTTGAAGGCCAGCACCTGACCCGAGGCCCAGACCAGGGCGGCGGGCTCGGCCATGGCGTCCAGAAGGTCCACGGTGACGTCGCCGGCCGGCTTGCGCGTCTCGCTGCGGGCGAAGCCGAACAGGCCGATCAGGGCCACGGCCCCCACGGTGAAGATCAGCACCAGTCCGGGCGCGCTCGTCGGATCGGCGCGGAAGGCCGGATAGGCCAGGGCCGCGACCGCGACGACGAAACCGACCGCCATGACGATCAGCAGCGGGTCGAAGGCCTTGCGGGAGGGTGCGGTCATGTCGCCTCGGCCCGAATCAGACGGGAGCAGGGAACATGATGTTCTCTCCGGAGGCCGGGCGCGAATCCGCGGGGGCGGAGCCAACGAAAACGGGCCCGCGGAAGGTCCGCGGGCCCGTCGTTTCGATCAGTCAGGCCCTGCCTCAGGCAGCCGCCTTCAGGCGCTCCTCGCGGGCGTCGCGGGCGGCGTTGATGCGCGCCTCGGCGATGGCGTCGGCGATCTCGTGCGTCGGACGCTTCTCGGCGGCCGAGCGATCGAGGATCTCCTCCAGCGTCTCCATCAGGCGCGACAGCTTGCCCTCGACCCACTGCGGGTCATAGGCGCCGCCGGTCTGACGAGCGTTCATCTCCGAGGCGACGTTGATGATGCCGCCGCCGTTGACGACGTAGTCGGGGGCGTAGAGCACGCCGCGCTCGAACAGGGTCTGGCCGATGTCGGGCGTGGCCAGCTGGTTGTTGGCGGCGCCGCAGACGGCCTTGACCTTGAGCCGGCCCAGGGTCTCGGGGTTCAGCGTCGCGCCAAGGGCGCACGGGGCGTAGATGTCGGCCTCGACGTCATAGATCTCGTCCGGCGCAACGATCTTCGCGTCAGTGCGGGCGGCGACCTCTTCCAGCAGGGCGGTGTTAACGTCGGTCATGACCAGCTTCGCGCCGGCCTTGTGCAGCTTGTCGGCCAGGTAGCCGCCGACGTGGCCGATGCCCTGCACAGAGACGGTCAGACCGGTCAGGTCGTCCTGGTTCCATAGCTTGCGGGCGACCATCAGGTTGGAGCGGAACACGCCCTCGGCGGTGACCGGCGACGGGTCGCCCGAGGCCTCGGGGCCTTCCTTCACGCCCAGCACATAGGGGGTGACCTTGCGGGCCTCGGCGATGTCCTCGACCGAGACGCCGACATCCTCGGCCGCATAGTAGACGCCGCCCAGCTGGTCGACGTAGCGGGCGAAGGCGCGGAACAGTTCGGGGGTCTTCTGGGTCCGGCTGTCGCCGATGATCACCGACTTGCCGCCGCCCATCTCAAGGTCGGCGACCGCGTTCTTGTAGCTCATGCCCCGCGACAGGCGCAGCACGTCCTCGAGCGCCTCGGCGCTGGTGGCGTAGTTCCACATGCGGGTGCCGCCGACGGCGGGGCCGCGCGCGGTCGAGTGAACGGCGATAATCGCACGCAGGCCAGTCTTTTCATCAAAGACGGCGTGGACGCCTTCGTGGTTCGCGAAGGACGGGGAATCGAACAGCGTCTTACCCATGACAGGCGTCTCCCGGGGTATTTTTTGTTGGCGCGCGTTTACGCGCTGGCGGGATGGACCGCAAGCATGGCGGTTTGGGGGCGCTAACGCAGCGCGACAGGGCCGGCCCCCGACGGCAGCGGCGCGGAGGCGTCCCGCAGCCAGGCCTCGACGTCGCGGAACACCGCCTCCGCCTGCAGATCGCGGTTCAGGAGGTGCCAGCCGTCGGGGTAGAAGGCGGTGCGCAGGCCGGGACGGTCCCCGGCGCGGTCGAGGGCCTGCCGCATGGGGCGGGCGCGGATGACGTTGTCGTGGGCCCCGTAGAGGAGGAGGGTGGGAGTCTGTATCCCGCCGAGCCCGCGCGAGGCGGTCTCCATCAGGTCGACCAGGCCGTGGAGGGTGTCGAAGCGGGTGGTGATCAGGCTGTTCGGGTCGCGGTAGTTGCGGAACAGTTCCAGCCGGTTGTCCGAGGCCGGCAGGGCCCGAACGGCCCATTCCGGCGCCTCGACGGCGCGATCGCCCATGGCGCGGGCGGCGATCCACAGACCGGCGCTGTTCAGCGGCCCTTGGGCCGACCAGCCCCAGACGGCGGGGGCCAGCAGGATGACGCGGTCGGCGTCGGGCGGGCGGTCCGAGGCGAAGGCGGCTATGGCCACGGCCCCGCCCATGCTCTCGCCCGCCACCGCGACGATCGCGCCCGGATGGCGAGCGCGCGCCAGAGCCACGGTCGTACGCAGGTCCTCGACCATCCGCGTCTCGCCGGCCCAGACCCCGCGGCCGGGGGACTCGCCGAAGCCGCGCTGGTCGATGGCCCAGGTCTCGATGCCCTGCTCCGCCCACCACGGGCCGGCGAGGCGGAAGGACGCCCTAGAGTCGTTCATGCCGTGCAGGGCGACGATGACGGCCCAGGGCTCGCCCTCGGGGGTCCAGCGCGCAAGGCGGAGACGGCCGCCGTCGTCCATGACCGCATGGCCCGGCTCCAGCGCCGGTCCGGAGAACCCCGGCGGCGGAGTCAGCGGCGGCTGTATGGCGGGCGTGGCGCAGGCGGCGAGCAGGAAGCTCAGCGACAGGACGGCGAGCGCGCGAAACGTCATGACCCGAGAATGCCCCGGACCCGCTCGCGAAGGTAGGGGATCACCTCGGCCTCGAACCACGGATTGCGCTTCAGCCACGCCGTGTTGCGCCACGAGGGGTGCGGCAGCGGCAGGACGGCGGGCGCGTAGTCGCGCCAGGCGGCGACGGTCGCGGTCATGTCCCGCTTCGTTTGCGGCCCCAGGGCCCAGGCTTGGGCGTAGCCGCCGACCAGCAGCGTCAGCTCAACCCCGGGCAGCGCGGCCAGGAGCCGCGGCCGCCACAGCTCGGCGCATCGGGGCGGCGGCGGATAGTCTCCGCCCCTGGGCGCCGTGCCCGGATAACAGAAGGCCTGGGCCGCCACGCCCAGCCGGCGATCGGCGTAGAAGGTCTCGTAATCCACGCCCATCCAGTCGCGCAGACGATCGCCGGAGGGGTCGGTGAACGGCCGGCCGCTCTCATGCACGCGCCGGCCCGGCGCCTGGCCGCAGATCAGCAGGCGGGTCTCGGGGAAGACGTGCACCACCGGCCGCGGCGTGTGAGGCAGCTGCCCGAGACAGGCCCGGCAGGCGCGGATGTCGGCGAGGACGGCGTCGAGCTCAGTCGAGGTCGTCATCGCTTTCCGGCGCCGGCGGGCGGGCCGCCAGGGCCGCCGCCGTCTCGGCCTCGGTCGGCAGGCGCAGGCGGATCACGCCCTTGAAGGCGTTCGGGTCGACCGGCTTGCCCTTCTTGGTGATGGTCAGCCGGCCCTGCCGCATCAGGCCGAGGGCGCAGGCGCGGACCTTGGGCAGCATGCGTTGCCACTGCTCCGGCTGCATTTCCTTGGCCACCTCGGCGGGCTCGATGCTCTTGCCGGGGCCGAGTTTCGCCAGTTTTTCGAGGATGGCGGTTTCGATGGGGTCGCTCATCGCGCCTGTATGGTGCATTGCGGGATCAGAAAGAAGGCGGAGTTTTCGACATGGTCGCGAAGGTCACGGTCACGGAAGGCGAGTTCGCCGGCTGGCAGATGTACGACCTGCACGGCACCTTCGACCAGGTCGTCGGGCCGTTCTACTTCAAGCCCGACCCGGACGGCCGCATGCGATGCGCCTTCCGCGCCGAGCCCAAACACATGAACGCCGGCGACCGGATGCACGGCGGCTGCCTGATGACCTTCGCCGACATCGCCCTGTTCCAGACCGCCTACCAGGAGATGGAGGGCGCCTCGGGCGTGACCGTGTCGCTGGATTCGACCTTCATCGACGGGGCCTATGTCGGCGAACTGGTCGAGGCCACCGGCGAGGTGGTGCGGGCCGGCAAGAGCCTGATCTTCGTGCGCGGCCAGATCAACGTCGGCGAGCGCATCCTGATGACCTTCTCGGGCGTGATCCGGAAATTCACGCCGCGCGCCTGATCCTCAGCCGTCGATCATATCCTGCAGGATGGCGGCCATGCGCGCCTCCATCTCCTTGCACTGCTCGGGGCTGAGGCCGAAGCCGCCGGTGATCTCGCGGCTGACCGCCATGCCCATGACGAAGGCGGCGGCGAGGCGGGCGCGGACGGCGCCGTCAGGGCCGCCGACCCACTCGGCGAAGGGATTGAAGAAGCGCTCGTTGCCGGTGCGCTGGACCAGCTCCATGGCCTTGGTCGAGCCGACCGAGCGGAGCAGGATCAGCAGGCCCTTGAGCTTGCTCTCGCTCTTGCCTTCGAAAATGGCCTCATGGGCGACGCGCTTGCCGAAGGTGGACCGGTCGCCCTGCATCAGGGCGGCGCCGTTCTCGCAGCTGTCGAGAACGGTGGTGAACAGGTCTTCCTTCGAGCCGAAATAGCGGGACACCAGGGCGGCGTCGACGCCGACGTCGCCGGCGATGTCGCGCATGCCGACGTCGTCATAACTCTCCCGCGCGAATCGCTCGCGCGCGGCGCTGAGAATGGCGGCGCGTGTGGCCTCGGCGTTTCTCGGCCGGGGCGCGACATGGCAAAACAATGAGTTGGCTCCCTGAATAGCCCCATCGCCCATATGGCTTTGTCATCACGTGTTGACAAGCGCAATCCCGATCACCATTAAGTCACCGGGCGTTGACTAGCGGCCTCCTCCCCGATCGCCGCCGTCGACAATGACAGGGATTTCTCCCTCACGGAGACTGCTTTCATGCGCACGGTGAAGATCGTGGCCGCGTCCGCCCTCATGGCGGCCGTGCTCTATGGCTGTTCCTCGAAGAGCGAGGCGCAGGCCCCGCCGGCGCCGTCCGTGACGGTCGCCGTCCCGCTGGTACAGGCGGTTCAGGACTGGGATGAGTTCACCGGCCGCTTCGAGGCGACCCAGTCGGTCGAGGTGCGCGCGCGCGTCGGGGGTTACATCCAAGGCGTCCATTTCCGCGACGGCGACTACGTCCGCCGCGGCCAGCTGCTGTTCACCCTCGACCCCCGTCCGGCCCAGACGGCGCTGGCCGCGGCCCGCGCGCAACTGTCGCAGGCCCAGGCCCAGCTGACCCTCGCCCGCGCCGAGTTCGAGCGCGCCGAGACCCTGCTCGCCTCGCAGGCCATCTCGCAGGCCGAGGCGGATACCCGCAGGGGCGCCCTGCAGACGGCCGAAGCGGCCATCGCCGCCGCCAACGCCAATGTGCGGGCGCGGCAGCTGGATCTCGAATTCACCCGGGTGACCGCGCCGATCTCCGGCCGGGTGTCCGACCGTCGGGTCGACGCCGGCAACCTGGTCGGCGGCGGATCTTCGGCGGCCGACGTGCTGACCACCATCGTCTCCACGGCCCCGATCCACTTCGTCTTCGACGGCTCCGAAGCGCTGCTGCTCAAGTACCAGCGCCAGGCCCGGCGCGGCGCCGCCCCGATCCAGGTGCGCCTGCAGGACGAGTCCGACTACAACCGGTCGGGCACGCTCGACTTCACCGACAACGCCGTCGATACGGCCTCGGGCGTCGTCCGCCTGCGCGCGGTGATCGCCAACGCCGACGGCTTCCTGAAGCCCGGGATGTTCGGCCAGGCGCGTCTCGCCGGGGCCGGCAGCTACCAGGCCATGCTGGTGCCGGACGCGTCCATCGCCACCGACCAGGCCCGCCGCATCGTCTATGTCGTGGCCCGCGACGGCTCGGTGTCGCCACGGCCGGTGCAGACGGGTCCGCTCGTCGACGGCCTGCGGGTGATCCGTTCGGGCCTTCGCCCGGACGACCGGGTGATCATCAATGGCGTCCAGCGGATCCAGCAGCCCGGCATGAAGGTCCAGGCCCGGAACGGCCGCATCCAGCCGGTCGCACGGGAAACCCGGGTTCCGGTGACCTCGCCGGCTCCGGCCTCGACCGCGACCTTCGCCAACTCCGTCGGCTGAGCTCATGAACATCTCCCGCTTCTTCATCGACCGGCCGATCTTCGCGGCCGTGATCTCGGTGTTCATCACGCTCCTGGGCGTGTTCGCCTACCCGCTGCTGCCGCTGTCGCAGTACCCGGAGATCGCACCGCCGACGATCGCGGTGACGGCCGTCTATCCGGGCGCCTCTGCCGAGACGATGGCCGAGACCGTGGCCGCGCCGATCGAGCAGGAGGTTAACGGCGTCGAGCGCATGCTCTACGTCTCGTCGTCCTCGACCTCGGACGGGGTGGCGACGATCACCGTCACCTTCGAGCCGGGGACAGACCTGGATTCAGCGCAGGTGCTGGTCCAGAACCGGGTCGCCCTGGCCGAGCCGCGCCTGCCCGAGCCGGTTCGCCAGATCGGCGTGACGGTGAACAAGCAGCAACAGGATTTCCTGCTGATCGCCGGCCTGACCTCGCCGAATGCGGTGCTCAGCAATGACTACGTCGGCAACTACGCCCAGTCGATGCTGCGCGACCGGCTGCTGCGGATCGACGGCGTCGGGGCGGTGCAGGTGTTTGGCGGCGGCAACTATTCGATGCGCGTCTGGATCGACCCGAACAAGGCCGCCGCGCGCAACCTGACGGCCCAGGAGATCGTCGGCGCGCTGCGCGGCCAGAACAGTTCCGCCGCCGCGGGCGCGATCGGCCAGCCGCCCTTCCCCACCAACGCCGCCGCCTTCCAGCTGCCCGTCCAGGTGCAGTCGCGTCTCAGCGAGCCGGAGCAGTTCGGCGACATCGTCATCAAGACCGACGCCGACGGGCGCGTCACCCGGGTGCGGGACGTGGCGCGCGTCGAGCTGGGCGCGCAGGACTATGGCATCCGCGGCTATTTCGACGGTGAGCGCGGCGTCGGCCTGGCGATCCAGCAACAACCGGGCGCCAACGCCCTGGAGACCGCCGAGCGGGTCATGGCCGAGATCGAGGCGGTCAAGGCCGACCTGCCGCAGGGTATGGCGATCTCCATTCCCTACAATCCGACCGAATTCGTCGCCGAGTCGGTCGAGGCGGTGCAGCACACCGTGTTCGAGGCGATGATCCTGGTGGTGCTGGTGGTCATCGTGTTCCTGCAGACCTGGCGCGCCGCCATCATCCCGATCGTGGCCATTCCCGTGTCGCTGGTCGGCACCTTCGCCGTGCTGCTGGGTCTCGGCTATTCGATCAACTCCCTGTCTCTGTTCGGGCTTGTGCTGGCCATCGGCATCGTGGTCGACGACGCCATCGTCGTGGTCGAGAACGTCGAGCGCTACATCCGCATGGGCCTGACCCCCAAGGAGGCGGCCTACCGGTCGATGCGCGAGGTCTCCGGCGCCCTGATCGCCATCGGCCTGGTGCTGGTGGCGGTGTTCGTCCCGACCGCCTTCGTGCCCGGCATCCCCGGCATCTTCTACCAGCAGTTCGCTGTGACCATCGCCTCGGCCTCGGTGATCTCGCTGCTGGTGTCGCTCACCCTGTCGCCCGCCATGGCCTCGGTGCTGCTGAAGCCGCATGACCTGAGCCATGCGCCGGAGCGCAAGCCGGGACTGTTGGGCTCGGCCGCATACTACGGCGGCTGGGCCGGTCGCCGGTTCAACGAAGGCTTCGACTGGCTGTCGGACAAGTACGGCCGGCTGACCGCGCGCCTGGTGCGCGCCACGGGCCTGGTGCTGGCGATCTACGTCGGCCTTCTGGCCCTGACCGCCTGGCGGGTGGTGGAGACGCCGACCGGCTTCATCCCGGACCAGGACCAGGGCTATCTGATCGGCGTCGTGCAGCTGCCCGCGGGCGCCTCGCTGGAGCGCACCGAGGCGGTGATGACGCAGGCGCGGGACATCATCGAGAAGACCGAAGGCGTCGACGGCACCGTGGCCTTCGCCGGCCTCGACGGCGCGAGCTTCTCGTTCGGATCGAACGCGGCGACGATCTTCGTGCGACTCGACGAGTTCGACGAGCGCAAGACGAAGGAACAGGCGGCCGCCGCCCTGGCCGGCGCCATCACCGGCGCCACCTTCGGCATCGAGGACGCCAACATCTTCATCATCGCCCCGCCGTCCGTGCAGGGCCTCGGCAATGGCAACGGCTTCAAGATGATGGTTCAGGACCGCGGCGGCCAAGGCTATCGCGCCCTGGAAGGCGCGACCTTCGCCATGATGGGCGCCGCGGCCCAGCAGCCCGACCGGGTGCAGCAGGTGTTCTCGCTGTACAACACCGGCTCGCCGCGCATTTCCGCGGACGTGGACCGCGACCGGGCGCTGATGATGGGCGTCCAGCCGGACGACGTGTTCGACACGCTCGGCATCTATCTGGGATCGGCCTACATCAACGACTTCAACTTCCTGGGCCGCACCTTCCGGGTCACGGCGCAGGCGGAGCCGGCCTATCGCGACGACGCCGCCGACATCGCCAACCTGCAGACGCGCTCTGCTTCGGGGGCGATGGTCCCGATCGGCTCGGTGGCGACGCTGAGAGACGATTCCGGCCCGTCCCGCGTGGTCCGCTACAACCTGTTCCCGTCCTCCGAGCTGCAGGGCCAGGCCGCGCCCGGGATATCGTCCGGCCAGGCGCTGGACACCATGGAGCAGCTGGCCGCGGCCACCCTGCCGCCGGGCTTCTCCTACGAATGGACCGAACTGGCCCTGCAGGAGAAGATCTCGTCCGGCGGCACCACCCTCGTGTTCCTGATGGCGGTCGTGTTCGTCTTCCTGGTGCTGGCGGCCCAGTACGAGGCCTTCACCCTGCCGCTGGCCATCGTGCTGATCGTGCCGATGTGCGTTCTGGCGGCGATGATCGGCGTCGCCATCCGCGGGCTGGACAACAACATCCTTGTCCAGATCGGACTGGTGGTGCTGATCGCCCTGGCGGCCAAGAACGCCATCCTGATCGTGGAGTTCGCCAGACAGGCCGAGGAGGAAGGGCTGAACCGCTGGGACGCCGCCGTGCGCGCCGCGCGGACCCGCCTGCGGCCGATCCTGATGACCTCCTTCGCCTTCATCTTCGGCGTCGTGCCGCTGATGCTGGCGACCGGGCCGGGGGCCGAGATGCGCCAGTCGCTGGGCACGTCCGTCTTCTCCGGCATGCTGGGGGTGACCTTCTTCGGCCTGATCTTCACGCCGGTCTTCTACGTCGTCTGCCGCTGGCTGGCCTCGAAGATGCCCGGCGGCCCGGTCAGGGAGGCCGAAATCCCGACCACCGGCGGATTGCCGCCGCACGACCAACCCGCCGCCGCCACGCCGCGGCTGGGAGACGCCTGATGACCATCCCTCCCCACTCCCGGTTCCTGACCGCCACCGCCGGCGCCGCCCTGCTGCTGGCCTCGTGCGCGGTCGGGCCGAAGGCGCCCGACGCGACCCTCCCCCCCTCAGCGTCGGGCGCCTTCATCGGCGCCGCCACCCCCGCCGTGACGGCCGCGGCCACGCGCGACGACTGGTGGCGCCTGTACGACGACCCGGTGCTGGACGGCCTGATCGGCCAGGCCCTGGCGGAGAACAACGAGCTCGAGGCGGCCGCCGCCAACCTGCGCCGCGTCCGCGCCGCGCTCGGCGAGGCGCGCACCGCCCGCCTCCCTTCGACCACGACCTCGGCGACGGGCCAGTACGGCCGGGCCTCGGCCGCGACCGTTCCCGGCGGCAATGGCGGCCAGCCCCTGGACGAGGGCGAGACCTACGATGTGGGCCTCGACGTCGCCTATGAGATCGACCTCTTCGGCCGCGTCGGCTCGGCCATCCGCGCCGCCCGCGCCGATGCGGACGCCGCCGCCGCCGCGCTCGATGTGGTCCGCGTCTCGGTCGCGGCCGAGACGGCCCGCGCCTACGCGGACGCCTGTTCCGCCAACGCCCGCATCGAGGTCGCCGAACGCAGCATCGCTCTGCAGGGCGAGACGGCGGAGCTCACGCAACGCCTCCTCGACGCCGGCTCGGGGAATGGCCTGGATGTCGCCCGCGCCCGTTCGGCGCTGGAGAGCACCCGCGCCACCCTGCCGCCGCTGCGCGCCCTTCGCGACGGCGCCCTGTTCCGCCTCGCCACCCTGACTGGGCGGACGCCGGCGGAGGCCTCGACCGCGGCCCGCACCTGCCAGCGTCCGCCGCAGCTGTCGCAGCCGATCCCGGTCGGCGACGGCGCCAGCCTGCTGGCGCGACGTCCCGATGTGCGCCGGGCCGAACGCAATCTCGCCGCCGCCGCGGCGCGGGTGAACGTGGCCGCCGCCGACCTGTATCCGCGCATCAGCCTCGGCGGCTCGCTCGGCGCGACGGCGCTGGACGCCGGCGACCTCGGCGAAGACGCCAGCTTCCGCTTCTCGGTCGGGCCCCTGATCAGCTGGTCCTTCCCCAACGTCTTCGCGGCCCGCGCGCGCGTCGAGCAGGCCGGCGCGTCGGCCGAGGCGGCGCTGGCCACCTTCGACCAGACGGTGC
>JAEYUE010000236.1 GCA_023433655.1 Pseudomonadota bacterium
GTGCTGGTCGACTTCTGGGCGACCTGGTGCGGGCCGTGCCGCACCCTCACCCCGATGCTGGAGAAGGCGGTCCGCGCCGCCGGCGGGGCGGTCAAGCTGGTCAAGATCGACATCGACCGGAACCCGGCCTACGCCGGCCAGCTGCGCGTCCAGTCGATCCCCACCGTCTACGCCTTCGTCAACGGCCAGCCCGTCGACGGCTTCCAGGGGACCGTGCCCGAGAGCCAGCTCAAGGCCTTCATCGACAAGCTGACCGGCGGGCAGAGCGCCAACTCCGACATCGAGGAGCTGATGTCGATGGGCGAGGAATCGCTGTCGCTCAACGACCTCGGCGGGGCGGCCCAGGCCTTCGCCCAGGTGCTGACGCTCGAGCCCGGCCACGAGGGCGCCGTCGCCGGCATGGCCCGCGTCTACATCGCGGACAGCGACCTCGACCAGGCCCGCCAGACCATCGCCATGGCTCCGGCCGACTCGAAGAACGCCCAGGTCCAGTCGGTCCGCGCCCAGCTGTCGCTGGCCTCGACCGCCCCGGCGGGCGCGGGCGCCGAGCTGGAGGCGCGCGTCGCCGCCGATCCGTCCGATCATCAGGCGCGCTACGACCTGTCCCTGGCCCAGGCCGCCGCCGGCGACCTGAAGGGGGCGGTCGACAGCCTGCTGGCCATCGTCGCCGCCGACCGCGAGTGGAACGACCAGGCCGCCCGCAAGCAGCTGCTGACCGTGTTCGAGGCGGCCGGCGCCGCCTCCGACATCGCCCGCGACGGCCGCCGCCGCCTGTCCTCCCTCCTGTTCGCCTAGGAGCGCGGCCATGGCGCAGGGCTATGTCAGGGCGGCCGACCTGCCGCAGGTCATCCCGGTCTTCCCCCTGCCCGGCGCCATCCTGCTGCCGCGCGGCCAGCTGCCGCTGAACATCTTCGAGCCGCGCTATCTGAACATGGTCGACGACGCCATGGCCGGCGACCGCATCATCGGCATGATCCAGCCGCACGGCGGCTCCGCCCGCCTGCCCGGCCTGTCGCCGGTCGGCTGCGCCGGCCGCATCACCAGCTTCGCCGAGACCTCGGACGGACGCTATCTGATTACCCTGACCGGCTGCGCCCGCTTCCGCCTCGCCACCGAACTGCCGGTGCAGACGCCGTACCGCCAGATCCGCGCCGATTTCGCGCCGTTCGAGAAGGATCTCGCCGCCCCGCCGGCCGACGACGCCGGGCTGGACCGCGACCTGCTGCTGGACGCCCTGCGCGCCTACCTGGAGACCCGCGGCCTCGACATCGACTGGGACACCGCCGAGACGGCCCCGCCCGAGGCCCTGATCAACAGCCTGTCCATGGCCCTGCCCTTCGACCCGCCCGAGAAGCAGGCCCTGCTCGAGGCCCGCGACCTGACCGACCGCGCCGACGTCCTCACCGCCCTGATGACCATCGACGCCGCCGGCGACGGCGACGGCGAGGCCGGGGCGATGCAATAGGAGGGTCGAGGGTCGAAGGGGCGAGGGGCGGCGAGTTCAAAGCGCTTGCACCCGAAGACCGCCTGACACCCGGGCCTCCGTCCGCTAACTTTCCTCGACCCTCGACCCTCGACCCTCGGGCCCCATGTCAGACACCTTCCACACCCCCGCCGCCGTCGACCCCCGCCTGCTCGAGGTGCTGGTTTGCCCGGTGACCCGCGGCCGGCTGAGCTATGACCGCGAACGCCAGGAACTGGTGTCGAAGGGCGCCAGACTCGCCTATCCGATCCGCGACGGCGTGCCGATCATGCTGCCCGAAGAAGCCCGCAAGCTGGACTAGGTCAGAGCGCTTCGCCCCGCAGCAGCCGCGGCAGGTCCCCGGTCGCCCCGCCGGCCTCGTGCATGAAGGCGCGGCGCAGCGGGGCGATGCGGTTGACCACGGCGATGCCCACGTCCCGCGCCAGCCGCACCGGCGGCAGGTCGTTGGAGAACAGCCGCACAAAGCCGTCGAAGCCGGCCGCCAGGGCGGCATTGTCGAACCGCCGCCAGCGGGCGTAGCGGTCCAGCACCGTCTCCGATCCGATGTCCTCACCCAGTCGCGTGGCCTCGACCAGCACCTCGGCCAGGGCGGCGGCGTCCTTCAGCCCCATGTTCAGCCCCTGCCCGGCCACCGGATGCACCCCGTGGGCGGCGTCGCCGATCAGGGCGATGCGCGGCGCCGTCAGCTCTTCCGCCAGCTGCAGCGACAGCGGATAGACGAAGCGCGGCCCGACCACCGTCACGTCATCGAGGAAGTCGCCGAAGCGACGCATCAGATGGGCGTGGAAGGCCGCGTCGGAACAGGTCTTCAGCGCCTCGGCCCGGCGGGTGCTCTCGGTCCACACCAGGCTGGCCCGCCGCTCCGTAAGCGGCAGGATGGCGAAGGGGCCGTCGGGCAGGAAGTATTCGTGCGCGACGTTGCCGTGGTCGCGACCCAGCGCCACCGTGGCCACCACCCCGCTCTGCTTGTAGCTCCAGCCGAGGGTGTCGATGCCGGCCTCGCGCCGCACCCGCGAGCCGCGACCCTCGGCCCCCACGATCAGCGGCGCGCGCAGCACCGCCCCGTCGGCCAGAACCACCTCGGCCCCGCCCGGCGCGACCCTGACCGCCTCCACTGAGGCCGGCGCGCGCAGTTCGATCCCCGCCGCCGTCACCGCCTCGGCCAGGGCCACGCGCAGGCGCCGGTTCTCGACCATGTAGCCCAGCGGCTCGCCGCCAGTGCGCTCGCCGATCTCGTCGGCGTCGAAGCGCAGGAAGGCCGAGGACGCGGCCGGCGAGGATGCGCCGGGCCGGCGGCCGTCGGTGACGAGGATGCGGTCCATGCGGCAGGCGTGCGGTCGCAGCGACTCCCCGACCCCGACCGCGTCCAGCATGCGGAAGGTCGAGAAGGCGATGGCCGTCGAGCGCCCGTCGAAGGTCGGAGCCAGCTGGGCGTCGAACGGCTGCGGATCGACCAGCACCACCTTGAGCCCGCCCTGCGCCGCGGCGAGGGCGAAGGTCGCCCCGGCCAGCCCGGCCCCGGCGATGACGATGTCGTAGCGGTCGGTCTCTGCCATGCCCGCTTGTCGCGCCGTGCGGCGGCGGCGTCCAGTGCGGCATGGGGCGGCAGGCAGCAGGCAGCAGGCAGCAGGCAGCAGGCAGCACAGGGTTAGACCTCGACGCCGTCGTCAAGCGCCGTCGAACCCTGCTGCCTGCTGCCTGCTGCCTCCCTAGGTAAACAGCCCCTTAACCCTGCCCGGGGCACAAGGGACCCCGAGTCGACCGTCCGGAGTTCCCCGCCGCATGTCCGCCGCCCTCGCCCTCGGCCAGCGCGCCTTCGACAGCGCCCGCATCCTGTGGGCGGCGCCCTTCGTGGTGCGCTTCCGGGGCGTGCTGCAGGCCTTGCTGGCGACGCTGCTGCTCGCCGCAGTGGTCTCGTGGAATCCGGCCGATCCCAGCCTCAACGCCGCCTCGACGGCCGAGCCGACCAACTGGCTGGGACTGAACGGCGCCCTGTTCGCCGACCTCTTCATGCAGTCGCTGGGCCTCGCCGCCTGGCCCGCCGTCCTGCTGCTCATCGCCTTCGGCCTCGCCGGCGCCATCGGCGACGCGGTCCAGCAACGGCTGAAGCCGACGCCGGTGAAGGCCCTGTCGGCCACCGCCGGCGTGCTGGCCCTGTCGGCCGCGCTCTCGGCGCTGGCGCCGCCCGCCGCCTGGCCGCTGGCGGCCGGTCTGGGCGGCCTGTGGGGCGACGCCCTCGTCGGCCTGGTCCGGGTGGCCTTCGACGCCCTCCGTCTGCCGGGCGCGGCCATCGCCGCCGGCGTCCTCTTCCTGCCGCTCGGCCTGATCGGCGTGGGCTACGCCATCGGTTTGAGGTTCTCGGATCTTGGCGACGCCCTCGACTGGGCCGGGTCGCGACGCCGTCCGGCCGCGCCGCCGGTCGATCGCCGCAAGGCCGCCAAGGCCCCGCCCCGCCCGCGGCCCGCCCCGGAGCCCGAGGAAGACACGGACATCGCCGCCCGGAACGACAGCCCGCCGTGGGAAGAGGCCGCCCCGGCCCCGGCCCGTGCTTCGCCCGAGCCGAAGGTCGCCGCCGCCCGGGCGCCGAAGGCCTCGCGCCGTGAGGTCGACGACGCCCAGGCCGCCTTCGACTTCGCCCGCCCCGAGGGCGACTTCGACCTGCCGCCGCTGGCCATGCTGTCCAAGCCCGCCAAGCGGGTCGCCGCCGTCGACGAGGAGGCGCTGAAGCAGAACGCCAAGATGCTCGAGGGCGTGCTGCAGGAGTTCGGCGTCCGCGGCGTCATCGACCAGATCCGTCCCGGCCCGGTGGTCACCCTGTACGAGCTGGTTCCGGCCCCCGGCGTCAAGCACGGCCGCGTCGTCGCCCTGTCCGACGACATCGCCCGCTCGATGTCGGCCCGCGCCTGCCGCATCAGCGTGGTCCAGGGCCGCAACGCCATCGGCATCGAACTGCCCAACGCCCGGCGCGAGACCGTCTACCTGCGCGACCTGCTGGCCTCGACCGAATACGACAAGCCGTCGCACCTGCTGCCGCTGGCCCTGGGCGAGACCATCGGCGGCGAGCCCTATGTCGCCGACCTGGCGCGCATGCCCCACCTGCTCATCGCCGGCACCACCGGCTCGGGCAAGTCGGTGGGGGTCAACGCCATGATCCTGTCGATCCTCTACCGGCACAGCCCGGCCGAGTGCCGCTTCATCATGATCGATCCCAAGATGCTTGAGCTGTCGGTCTACGACGGCATCCCGCACCTGCTGGCCCCGGTGGTCACCGATCCCAAGAAGGCGGTCGTCGCCCTGAAGTGGACGGTGCGCGAGATGGAGGACCGCTACCGCCGCATGTCCAAGCTCGGCGTGCGCAACATCGCCAGCTACAACGAGCGCGCCCGCGCCGCGATCGAGAAGGGCGAGCATTTCGAGCGCACCGTCCAGACCGGCTTCGACGACCAGGGCCGGCCGGTCTACGAGTCCGAGAAGATCCGTCCCGAACCCATGCCCTATCTGGTGGTGGTCATGGACGAGATGGCCGACCTGATGCTGGTCGCCGGCAAGGACGTCGAGGGCGCCGTCCAGCGTCTGGCGCAGATGGCCCGCGCCGCCGGCATCCACCTGATCATGGCCACCCAGCGGCCGTCGGTTGACGTGATCACCGGCACCATCAAGGCCAACTTCCCCACCCGGATCAGCTTCCAGGTCACCTCCAAGATCGACAGCCGCACCATTCTCGGCGAGCAGGGCGGCGAGCAGCTGCTCGGCCAGGGCGACATGCTCTACATGGCCGGCGGCGGCCGCATCACCCGCCTGCACGGCCCCTTCGTCGAGGACAAGGAGGTCGAGGCCGTCTGCAACCACCTCAAGGCCCAGGCCGAGCCGGAATACCTCGACCTGATCACCGACGACCCGGACGGCGACGGCGACGGCGGCGGCTTCGGCGACGGCGAGGGCGGCTCGGGCGACGATCTCTACGACCGCGCCGTGGCCGTCGTCACCCGCGATCGCAAGGCCTCGACCAGCTACATCCAGCGCCGCCTGCAGATCGGCTACAACCGCGCCGCCTCGCTGATCGAGCGGATGGAGCAGGAGGGCGTGGTCAGCCCCGCCAATCACGCCGGCAAGCGCGACATCCTCGCCGGCCCGCCGCCGATGGTCTGACGCGGTTCGAGGCAACGGAGCGGCTTCGTCGGCGTTCGTCAGGGCCGTCGTCGACCGCGTGATGCTGAACAGGGCTTCATCGCAGCGCCGGAATATGGTCAGGCTCGGGTCACGCCCTCGCCAGACCTGTCCGGCAAGACGGCCATCTCAACCATCCCGAACGGGAGAACATCATGACCGTCTCACGCCGCGCCTTCGCCCTTGGCTCCGCCGCCGTCGCCGCGGTCGCCGCCCTGCCGGCGCACGCCCAGTCGAACCTGTCGGCCGAGGACCGCGCCGTCCTCGCCCGCGCCCAGTCCTATCTGCAGAACCTTAGCTCGGCCCAGGGGAGCTTTGTCGAGACCTCGGGGGCGACGCGCCGCCAGGGCCGCTTCTATCTGCAGCGCCCCGGCAAGATGCGCTTCGAATACACCAATCCGGCCGGCCTGCTGGTCGTCTCCGACGGCTCCAACGTGATGCGCTACGACCCGCGGCTGAACACCTTCCGACAGGTTCCGCTCGGCCAGACGCCGCTGTCGACCTTCCTCGCCCGCACCGTCCGCCTCGACCAGGGCGTGCGCATCGACCGGATCACCCGCATGGACTCCGGCGCCTTCGCCATCACCGCCCGCGACAACCGGCGGCCGAACGACGGCTCGGTGGTCCTCGCCTTCGCCGGCGACCCGATCCGGCTGCAGGAATGGACCATCATCGACGCCCAGGGCGGGCGCACCCGAACCCAGCTGACCAGCCTGCGCCCGGCCTCTGGGCTGGCCGCCAGTCTGTTCCAGCTCCGCGACCCGACCCGCCGCCCGCGCCGCAACTGATCGCGCGACAGGCGAATCTCCGCCGCCCTTTCGCCTTGACTTTTTCGGCTGGGCGTGTTGTTTTGGCCACAGATCGGTGCGAGCCGGTCGTGCCCGCTACGGATTTCATCCCCTTCCCGGCGGCGAGAGAGACGAACCTTGAAACGCCCGGCCCGCAAGGACCGGGCGTCTCTTTGTCCGTCGTCCGTCCGGCTGCTACAGCCCCCCGATGCTTCGCATCGCCACCTGGAACATCAATTCGGTCCGCCTGCGCATTGATCAGGTCGCCCGCTTCGTCGCCGACAGCGGGACCGACCTCCTGTGCCTGCAGGAGATCAAATGCCTTGAGGACCAGTTCCCGCGCGCGGCCTTCGAGGCCATGGGCCTGCCGCACCTGAAGATCGGCGGTCAGAAAGGCTGGCACGGCGTGGCCATCGCCAGCCGCAAGCCGATCGAGGCGGCCCCCGCGCTCGACGTCTGCCGCGAAGGCCACGCCCGCTGCGTCGGCGTCGTGGTCGACGGCGTCGAGGTGCAGAATTTCTACATCCCGGCCGGGGGCGACGTGCCCGACCGGGCCCTGAACCCCAAATTCGATCACAAGATGGACTTCTACGAGCGGCTGACCGCCGAGATGTCGGGGCGCGACCGCCAGCGGCCGCTGGTGCTGGCCGGAGACTTCAACATCGCGCCGGGCGAGAACGACGTCTGGAACCACCGCTACATGTCGAAGATCGTCAGCCACACCCCGGTCGAGGTAGAGACCCTGCGCCGGCTGCAGGCCGCTGGCGGCTTCGCCGACGTGATCCGCGACCAGATTCCCGAGCCGGTCAAGCTGGCCAGCTGGTGGAGCTACCGCGCCGCCGACTTCCGCAAGTCCAATCGCGGCCTGCGGCTGGACCACCTGTGGACCTCGCCCGGCCTGACCCCGGCCGTGGTCGCCGGCAGCGCCCGCATCCATGACGACATCCGCGCCTGGGAGCAGCCGTCGGACCACGCCCCCGTCACCATGGACCTCGACGTCTAGGCGCCCTGCTGGCCTTTCGCGGAATTATGGTCCGATAGCGCGAACGGAACCAGCCGTTATCAATGACTTGGCTGTTTCTCAAACCGATCTGCGCGCCTGAGGAGCCCGGGGCCGTAGAATGGCCCTGCGTCGGTCGCAGACGCCCGGGTCTTTGACAACCGAAACCTCCCGCCGCCTCGTCAAGGGGCCGCGGAGCCCAAGGCGAATGCGCCAGGTCGTTGAATTTGCTCAGGCTGAATGTCGACTCTGTCGACCCTGTCGACCCGCTTTTTCGTCGACATCGGACCGCAGATCCTGCGGTCGCCCCACCCGCCGGGAAGCCGAAGTAGAGTCTGTCGACTCTGTCGACCCGGTTTTCCGACCGCCCCCTAGAACGGGAAGAAGACCGGAATGGCCACCATGGCCGCGGCCCAGGTCACCAGGTTCAGCGGCACGCCGACCCGCACGAAGTCCATGTAGCTGTAATTGCCCATCTGGAAGACCAGCACATTGGTCTGGTAGCCGAACGGCGTGGCGAAGGCGGCCGAGGCGGCCATCATCACCCCGACGAGGAAGGGCCGCGGATCGACCCCGAAACTCTCGGCCAGGGCCACGGCGATCGGGGTGATCAGCACCGCCACCGTGGCGTTGGAGAGCAGCTCGGTCGCGAACAGGGTCACGCCATAGAGGATGATCAGCCCGACCAGCGGCCCGAAGGGACGCAGCACCTCGATCAACATGCCAGCCCCGGCGGCGGCCAGGCCGGTGACCTCGATCGAGATGCCGACCACCACCATGCCGGCGATCAGCAGCAGGATCTCGGGCCTCAGGCCCGCATAGGCCTCCTCCGGCGTGATCACCTTGAGCAGGATCAGGGCCACCGCCCCGGCGAAGGCCGCGGCGGCGATCGGGGCGATCCCCAGCCCGGCCGCCGCCACCACCGCGACGAACACCCCCAGCGCAATCAGGGCCCGACGCAGGTCGAACTGCCGGTCCGCCGCGCCGAACAGGGCGACGTCGCCCAGATGGGCGTCGCCCGAGCCGTCATCGTTGGTGCGGGCCTCGCCCAGCCGCGGCAGGTTGAACGGCAGGATGCGGCGGCGGCGGACGGCCGCCTCCGCCTCGGCCTTGCGCCGGCTTTCCTCCAGTTCAGCCAGACGCGCCTGCTCGGCCTCGTCGGCGGCCACGCTGCGGCCCAGCTGGCGGGCTCCGACGAAATACAGCCACAGCCCGCCGACGGCGGCGATGCACAGGCCGACCGGGGTGATCTCGAACAGGCTGAAAACCGGCTGGCCGGCGTTCCGCGCCATGTCGTTGACCAGCAGGTTGGTCGAGGTGCCGATCAGCGTCAGCAGGCCGCCCAGCACGGAAATATGGCTGAGCGGCATCAGGAACCGCTTCGGCGACAGTCTGAGCGACGTGGCCACGTCGCGGATCACCGGCGCCGCCAGCACCACCACCGGCGTGTTGTTGAGGAAGCCGCCCAGACCTCCGCACATGGCCAGAACCGCCCATATGCCGATCGCCCCGACGCGCGAGGCCAGCCGGGTGGCCTGCCGGATCATCAGTCCCAGCAGGCCGGACAGTTCGATGGCGTAGGCGATGACGAACAGGCCGGCCAGGGCGATGACGGCCGGACTGGCGAAGGCGGCCTGGACCTCGACCGGCCGCACCACGCCGAGCAGCAGTAGGGCCGCCGCCCCGGTCAGGGCCACGACGTCGGCGCGAACCCGGCCGTGAATCAGCACCCCGACCACGGCGACGAGCACCAGCAGGGCCGCGATCTGATCGAAGGTCATGCGCTCTGCTGCCTCCCCCGCCCCGGTCAGGTCAACCTTTTCGGCCGTTCATGTCCCATGCAGCGACCGACGTGCTAGGCTGGTTCCATGCTGATACCGGTCACGCCCGTTCGCCTGCCGGTCGCCGTCGCAGCGGCGGTTGGCCTCCTGACAGCCGCCTGCCAGAGGGACGCCGAGCCCCCGGCGGCGCCTGCCCAGCCCGCCGAGCCGGCCGTCATGGCTCCCCCGCCGGTCATCCGCGATGCGGCGCTGGACCGCCGGACCCTGCTCGAGGCCGTGGGCCAGGCCGCCGCCGCCTACGCCGCGGGCGCCGCCGCCTCCGGCCAGGACCCCTTGGTGGGCCGCCAGTTCGACATCCGTCTGGCCTTCGGCTGCGAGGGCGCCGAGGCGCCGCCGGCCGACGGCGCCGGGGACGGCCTGGCGCGCTGGTCGTGGGGGCCCGAGCGCGAAAGCATCCGTCTCAGCCTGACCCCGGGCGACTGGTCGGGCTCCGCCCTGATCGCCGGGGCCGGCGAGGACCGGTGGGAGGCCGTCGAAGGCTTCTGGGTGGCGCGGCCGTGGATGACCGCCGACGGCTGCCCCTCGCTGAAGGGCGACCCCCTGGCCAGCGGGCCGTCGGCCCCCTCGCCGCAAACCGTGGGCCTCGCCGCCGTGTTCGAGGCGGGCGGGTCTCGTCTCGGCCGCCGCAACGGCCGCGCCTACGCCCACGCCATCCGGCAGGCGGGCGATGCGCCGCTGGTCGCTCTCGACGCCGGCTATCGGGTGCGGCTGCAGGGACGGATCGCGGCCTTCCCCGACGGGCGGGCGATCCGCTGCCGGGCCGCCAATTCCAACCAGCGTCCGGTCTGCGTGGCGGCGGTGCAGCTGGACCGCGTCGCCTTCGAGACCCCGACCGGCGAAAGCCTCAGCGAATGGCGCCCCGCCTGATCAGGGCTGCAGGCGGTAGCCGCCGGCGTCGGTCAGCAGCAGCCGGGCCTGGCCGGGCTCCGGCTCGATCTTCTGGCGCAGGCGGTAGATGTGGGTTTCCAGCGTGTGCGTCGTGACCCCGGCGTTGTAGCCCCACACCTCGGTCAACAGCTCCTCGCGCGACACCGCCTTGGCCCCGGCCCGGTACAGGTATTTGAGGATGCTGGTTTCCTTCTCGGTCAGCCGGACCTTGCGGCCCTTGTCGTCGACCAGCACCTTGGCCGCCGGGCGGAACTCGTAGGGCCCGACGCGGAAGACCGCGTCCTCCGACTGCTCATGACTGCGCAGGTGGGCCCGGATTCGGGCCAGCAGGACGGCGAAGCGGAAGGGTTTGGTGACGTAGTCGTTGGCCCCCGACTCGAGCCCCAGCACGGTGTCGGCGTCCGAGGACTGGCCGGTCAGCATGATGATCGGCGTCGACACCCCGTCCTTGCGCAGCAGCCGGCACGCCTCCCGCCCGTCCATGTCGGGCAGGTCGACGTCCAGCAGGATCAGGTCGGCCCGCGTCTCCCGGCCCAGCTTCACGCCCTCGGCCGCCGTCGCCGCCTGCATCGGCCGGAACGCCTCATGCAGGGCCAGCTGCTCGGCCAGGGCCTCGCGCAGGTCGTCGTCGTCGTCGATGATCAGGATCGTCTTGGGAGCGGGCATGACTACAAGAATGGCGGGCGTCGCCCGTTCCGCCAAGGGTCGGGACCCAAGCGGAGCGGTTTTCAGTCACTAGAGGTCGTATGGGGGCGCTTTCGTTCCCCGAACAACGCCGATCCGATCCGCACATGGGTGGCGCCGAAGCGGATCGCGGTCTCGTAGTCGCCGCTCATCCCCATCGACAGCACGGCCAGGCCATTGCGGCGGGCGATCTTGCGCAGCAGGGCGAAATGCGGGCCCGGCGCCTCGTCCGCCGGCGGAATGCACATCAGCCCCTCGACGGAGAGGCCCTTCTCCCGCGCGCAGGCGACGAGGCCGTCAGCCTCCTCCGGTAGGACGCCGGCCTTTTGCGGCTCGGCTCCGGTGTTGACCTGGACCAGCACCCGGGGCGTCCGGCCGGTCTTCGCCGCCGCCGCGGCCAAGGCGTCAGCCAGCCTCGGCCGGTCGAGTGTCTCGATGACGTCGAACAGCGCCACGGCGTCTGCAGCCTTGTTGGTCTGCAGCGGCCCGATCAGGCGCAGCTCCAGCTCCGGCGTGTCCGCCCGGCGCGCCGCCCAATGCGCCTGCGCCTCCTGCACGCGGTTCTCGCCGAACACCCGCTGGCCGGCGGCGAGCGCGGCGTCGAGCGCCTCCCCGGGCTGGGTCTTGCTGACCGCGGTCAGCGTCACCGCCTCCTCCGCCCGTCCGGCCGCGCGGCAGGCCCCGGCCACGCGCCGGCGCACGGCGGCGAAACGTTCGGCGATGCTGGACGGCGCATCGACGAGGGAGGAAGAGGAAGGCATGAACCGCTCCGGAGCAGAGACACTGTGGGAGGTCGCCAGCGTCCTCGCACGGGAGGCGGCCGCTGTCAGCCGGGGGGCAGGGCGACCGGCGCCGAACCTGCCGCCGCTGCTGTTCTTCACCGATCCGCGGCGCACGCCCCGGCCGTGGGAAACGGCGGCGCGGCTGCCGGCCGGGTCGGGCGTGGTGTTCCGGGCCTTCGGCGCCGCCGACGCGCGTGAGACGGGTCTGCGCCTGCGCGAGGCGACCCGGCGGCGTGACGGCCTGTTGTTGGTCGGCCTGGATCCGGAACTGGCCGAGGCGGTGGAAGCGGACGGCGTCCACCTGCCGGAGCGCGCCCTCGCCTATGCCTCCACCCTTTCGGCGGCGCGCCCCGACTGGCGGATCACCGGCGCGGCGCATTCGGCCGAAGCGCTTGCGGCGGCCCAAGGCCTGGACGCTGTGGCGCTGTCTCCGGTGTTCCCGGCCGGAGGAGCGTCCGCCGGACAGCCTTCGCTGGGCGTCCGGGGCTTCAGCGATCTCGTTGGGGCGGCGTCGGTTCCGGTCTACGCCCTGGGCGGTATCGGCCCTGGCAATGCACGCGCGCTGCTCGGCTCGGGCGCCTGCGGACTGGCGGCGGTGTCGGCGATCCAGGCGGCCTTCGGCCCCGACTAGAAGCGGAAGATCGATTCCAGGCGGAAGCGCGGCGCGGTCCGACGGTCGGTCTGCGGCGGACGGGCGGGATCCGCCTCGGGCTCGGCGAGGCCGGCGGTGGCGCCCACGCGCAGGCGCGGGTTGACGCGGTAGTAGGCCCCGGCCTCGACGTCGCCGAGATTGCTCTCGCGGCCCACCGGCTGGCTGAGGTTCAGATCGAGACCCCAGCGCCCGCGCTCGGTGAAACGGAGGCGCGACTGGTTCGGGGTGGCGGACCGGGCGGCCTGGGCCTCCGAAAGGGAGACGGTCGGCGTGCGGTTGCGCGAGGCGGCGGTCTGCGCCGAGGCGACGTCGGCGAACGCAAGAAGCGCGAGCCCTCCGGCCAGACCAGCGATGACGGCGCTCTTGCGCATGTCCTGCCCTTCACGTCGCGACGAACATGATGCCGCGATCCTCGCCAGCGATTAGACACCGCTGGTCAGCCCGGTCAACGAAACGTGGCCTTTCACCTATGGTTCCGGGCGACTCCGCGAGACTCCTGTGGCGCGAGCGTCACGGGCGGCGGGCCCGGGACGTCTTCCCGCCGCCGCAAAGCCCCGATCCTGCCGCGCCGATGCGACTTCGCCTTGTCATCGCCCCTTTTCGCCGTGTTATAGAGCGTCGCTTCGGCTGCCGACCCTGTGGGCGGGCCAGCGCGTGCGCGGGAGGTCCGCGGCACGTCTCGATGGAATGGAGAGTCTCGATGGTGCTGGTTCGCGGCGCAGCGATCGCCCTGATCGCCTCGGGTCTGATGCTGGGCGGATGCGGCGGGATCCCGGGCCTCGGGGACGGCGCCAAGCCGGCCTCGACCGCGCAGACCGGCATTGGCGTCAACGCCTTCCTGTGGCGCGCCACCCTGGACACTCTCAGCTTCATGCCCCTCGCCAGCGCGGACCCGTGGGGCGGGGTGGTCAACTATGACTGGTACACCGACCCCCAGACCCCGAATGAGCGCTTCAAGGCGACGGTGTTCATCCTTGACACCCGTCTGCGCGCTGATGCGCTGAACGTCACGGTGACCAAGGAAGTCCGCGACGCCGCCGGCCAGTGGGTCGGCGCTCCGGTGGCCGCCCAGACCGAGACCGATCTGGAGAACGCCATCCTCACCAAGGCGCGCCAGCTCAACCTCCAGAACGCCCGCTGATCCCCTCCCCCTGACCATCGCCTCCTCAAGGCTGCGCCCTTCAGGAGCCGCCTGAAAGACAGACGTGGCCCGATACGAGCCCAAGACCGCCGAACCCCGCCAGCAGGCCCGCTGGGCGGCCACCGACGCCTTCCGCATGCCGGTCGAAGGGACCGGGCGGCCGAAATACTATGTGCTTGAGATGTTTCCCTACCCATCGGGCAACATCCACATGGGCCACGCCCGCAACTATGTGATGGGCGACGTGGTGGCCCGCTCGAAGCGCGCCCAAGGCTTCGACGTTCTGCACCCGATGGGCTGGGACGCCTTCGGTTTGCCGGCGGAGAACGCCGCCATCGAGCGCGGCGTCCACCCCGGCGACTGGACCTGGTCGAATATCGCCGCCATGCGCGACCAGCTGAAGCTGCTGGGCCTGTCGCTGGACTGGTCCCGCGAGTTCGCCACCTGCGACCCGGCCTACTACGGCAAGCAGCAGGCCTGGTTCCTCGAGCTGTTCAGGCGCGGCCTCGTCTACCGCAAGGATTCGGTGGTCAACTGGGACCCGGTCGACAACACGGTGCTGGCCAATGAGCAGGTCGTCGACGGCCGCGGCTGGCGCTCGGGCGCGGTGGTCGAGAAACGCAAGCTGAATCAGTGGTTCCTGCGCATCACCGACTACGCCGACGAGCTGATCGAGGGTCTGAAGGAGCTGGAGGGCCGCTGGCCCGACAAGGTCCGGCTGATGCAGGAGAACTGGATCGGCCGCTCGAAGGGGCTGCAGATGACCTGGGCCTGGGCCGGCGA